>JAKFVZ010000315.1 GCA_021732965.1 Reyranella sp. | reverse complement strand
CGACACGACGAAGCCGTTCCTCGACGCGCGCGACGGCAAGCGGCGCGGCCACACGACCGGGCGCGGCGACGTCTATTGGGAAGAGACGGCCTACAGCGACCGCCGCTCGCTGCTCTACCTGCCGCATGGCTTCGATCCGACGCGGCCGGTCCTGATCGTGCTCTTCCTGCACGGACAGGGCGCCACGCTCGAACGCGACGTGATGGTGCGCCAAGCCGTGCCGCGGCAGATCGCGGTGTCCGGCCAGAACATCGCTCTGGTGGCGCCGCAGCTTGCGCTCGATGCGCTCGATTCCAGCGCCGGCAATTTCTGGCGCGGCGGCCACTTCGCCAGGTATCTCGACGAAGCGGCCGAGCGGCTGATGCGCCTCTATGGCAACAGGAGCGCCGGCCGCGGCTTCAACCTCGCCTCCGTGGTGATCGTGGCCTATAGCGGCGGCTACCTGTCGGCCGCCTACGCGCTGCAGCGCGGCGGCGCCAACCATCGCGTGAAGGGACTCATCCTCCTGGATGCGCTCTACGGCGACGAAGACAAGTTCGCCGCCTGGTTCGCCGCCCGCCGCAAGCAGGCCTTCCTGCTGAGTGCTTTCACGGAATCGACGAAAGACGAGAACGCGACGCTCCAGGGCCTGCTCGCCAAGCGGCGCATTTCCTTCGCGCGCACCCTCCCGAAGAGCCTTGCGCCGGGCACCGCGGCCTTCGTGGGACCCACCGGCGGGCTCGACATGCATGGCGATTTTGTTACGCGCGCGTGGCAGGCCGATCCGCTGCAACAGGCGCTTTCCATGATTCCCGGCTACGCCCCGGTTCATGGTAAAAAGAACGCATGAGCGATCCGCTGCGCCAGGAACTCCTGGATATCTTCGTCGGCCGCGCCACGCGGCGTTACGGCCTCTCCGAGATCAACCAGCTTCAACATGCGCTGCAGGCGGCGGCACTGGCCGAGGCCGACGGCGCGCCGCCGGCCACCGTGCTGGCCTCGCTGCTGCACGATGTCGGCCACATGATCCATAAGCTCGGCGAGGATCCGGCGTCGCGCGGCGTCGACGACGTGCACGAGGAACTGGGCGCGCAGTGGCTGGCCGAGCGCTTCGGCCCCGCCGTCAGCGAGCCGGTCCGCCTGCACGTCACCGCCAAGCGTTACCTCTGCACCGTCGAGTCGGATTACTTCGGCAAACTCGCCCCCGACTCGGTGCGCAGCCTGCAGCTGCAGGGCGGCCTGATGTCGCCCGACGAGGTCGAGGCCTTCCGCGCCAATCCCTATCACGCCGAAGCGGTCCGCCTGCGCCGCTACGACGAGGAGGCCAAGGACCCGCGCGCCCGCACGCCCGACTTCGACCACTACCTGCGCCACGTCCCGGCCTGCAGATTGCCCTCCCGGGCGTAGCGAGGATTCCTTGATCTCCCGAACCGAAGTCGAGGCCGCCTGGGGCCTGATCCGCCCGTATGTGCGCTGCACGCCGGTGATTGAACTCAAGCCCGGCTCATTGGACGTGACGGCATCGCTGGCGCTCAAGCTCGAATCGCTGCAGGTCAGCGGCTCGTTCAAGGGACGCGGCGCCTTCCACAAGCTGCTCGCCTCGAACGTGCCGGCCGCCGGCATCGTCGCGGCCTCCGGCGGCAATCACGGCGCCGCGGCCGCCTATGCCGCGCGTGCCCTGGGCCACAAGGCCGAGATCTTCGTGCCGACCATCGCCGCGCCCGCCAAGGTGGCGCGGCTGCGCAGCTACGGCGCGGTCGTGCACCAGATCGGCCCCGTCTATGCCGAGGCCCGCGCCGCATCCGAAGCGCGCGCCGCCTAGACCGGCGCGCTGATCGCGCCGGCCTATGAGGACGAGGTCGTGTTCGCTGGCGCCGGCAGCGTCGCGCTCGAATTCGCGGAGCAGGCGGAGTTCGACACGCTGCTGATCGCCGTTGGCGGCGGCGGCCTGATCGCCGGCTGTGCCGCCGCGATCGGCGCGGCGAAGAAGATCGTCGCCGTCGAGACCGAAGGCACGCCGACCCTGCACGCGGCGCTGAAGGCCGGCAAGCCGGTCGACGTCGCAATCTCCGGCATCGCTGCCGACGCGCTGGGCGCCAGCCGCATCGGCACGCCCAACTTCGAGATCGCCCGCACGCTGGTCCGCGACTCCGTGCTGGTCACCGACGAGGCCGTGCGCGAGACGCAGCGCGCATTGTGGGACGAACTGCGCATCGTCGCCGAACCGGCGGGCGCCACCGGCCTCGCCGCGCTGCGCGCCGGCGCCTATCGCCCCGCGCCGGGCGAACGCGTGGCAACGCTGATCTGCGGTGCCAACACTGACCCCGGTTCGGTGGCGTAGGACAAGTTCCAGGTAGAGCAGAAATCTGCTATACTACCTTCCGGTTTCGACGCAATGCGTCGGCCTTTTCTGTCTGTCGCGATTGGTTTTTGAGCGCCTGAAGGTTCAGTCCGCCGCATCAACGATGCGGCCGTGCTGTTTCGCTCGAAGCGTGTCGTGAAGGCAGTGCCAGCAACACTCTGATTGACGCCAGGTCGCGAACGGACTTGCCGCGAACACCTCCGCTTGTTTGCGGATGCTTCGACGCGCGCAGACCGAAGTCGTCGCTTGGCGTGCCTCGCAACCATTCCGAAGGAACGAACGATGACCGACCGTAGAGCCGCAGAGATCATGTATCCCAACCAGGGGGGAGACTGGAAGATCGAACTGAGACAGCAACCGATTGCCCATCGCGGGCATGCCTTTCTGGCGCTTGTCCATAAAGGCCAGATAGTCCGTGAACTCCATGGCTTTGGTCATTCAAGGTACACGGGCCGTCAGGAGACACTGGCATTCGATGGAGCTCACCTGAAAGGCACCGAATCCCCTCCGGATACGCTCGGGGATACGAAATCTATCGGAGTGGTGAAGGCCGGCAGCCAGGCAGAAATCGGGAAAATCTGGGCGAAAGGTGCCGCGGCGGCTTCAGCCATCACCGAGGGGAATTTCGACTACAAGGCCCATGACCCGTCGTACGAGCTGGGCACCGACGGCGGCCAGATCCAGAACAGCAATTCGGTCGCCTACACGGTCGCCAAGGCCATGGGGCTGGCCGCTGATGCCGACCGCCTTCTGCAGGAGCAAAACGAGAGCCGCCGCTTCTCGGGGTGGAATCGCGACCTGCTCGATCCGAAGTACAAGCGCTACGTGGCGCCACCAGTCTTCCCGGTACAAGATGCCCCGTGATACTTTAGCCAGATTGCAACCATAGATTGGTGGAGCCAAAACAACTTCCCGGCATGCTACGCTGTCACAATGAGGTGCGGCATGCCGAGATTCTCTTACTGTCGTCTCGCGTCAGTCCTTGTTCTATTGCTTGCCGTTGGAGGCTGCACGTTCTGCCGTAACGCCGAGAGAGCCTTTGTGGGCACTGTGTCCAAGGTGACCGGCCCTTATCACTACACGCTGCCAGCCAACACCTGGATCGACAACTCGAGAATGGCTTCTTATCTGCATGAAGTCATCGAGAGAAGCGGGCGGCAGCAACTCGGCTACTCAGGGTACGATTGCTCACCACGACCGGTTGCAGACTGCCCCGACTGTCTTCTGTGCACCGAGAAAATCCGCGGCATCAACAATGCTCAATGCAAGCCAGAAGGCGACCTGTTCATTCGGGCTTATGTCGGCCCCGGTTCCAACGTGCAGGCCCAGACCTACTGGAGGAAATAGGCCGCGCTTCAGCGCATGATCTGGGTCACGACGGCGCGGTTGGCCTTTCCGGCGCCGTCGCTGAAATCGTAGCGGATGGCGAACTTGTCGGAAGGCGCGATCCACCAGCGCGAGATCGAGCGCTGGCCCTTATCGCCGGTCTCGTTCATCTCGATCAGGAACGTGTCGATCATCTTGTCGCCCGGACCGGTACGCCGCTCGTAGCGCACGACGGCGAGCGTGTAGGTCCAGGTGCCGCCGCCAACCTTGTAGCTCGCCTCGATCTTCCTCCCGGCCTCGAGCGGCCACAGGCGCTCGGGGCGCAGGGCGGCGATGAAGGCGGTCGCGTCGTTGCCGTCGGCCGACGGATTGTCAAACAGCAGCGCGCGCAGCTTGAAGGGCCCGCCGCCGAGCCGTTCCATGTTGCAGTCCATGCCGCTGCGGCCGCGCGCCACGACCTTCACGCCGCTGTCGTAGGTGAAGGTCGTGCCCGGGTCGGGGCAGGCGAACTCCATGGTCTGGGCGGAGGCGGCAGCGCAGAAGCCGCCAGCGAGGAGCAGGGAGGCGATGAAGGCGAATCTCATGCGCCGGATCATAGCCAAATCAGACGAAATGGCACGCCGCCTGCGCGCCGTTGCCGACCGGCCGCAACACCGGCTTCTCGGCCCGGCAGCGGTCCTGGGCCAGGGGACACCGCGAGTTGAAAGGACAGCCGGGGGGCGGGTTGAGCGGGCTGGGCAGTTCGCCCTGCAGCACGGTCCGCTGGCGGGCACGGGCGAGCTTGGGATTGGCGATCGGCGCGGCGGCCAGCAGGGCCTTCGTGTAGGGATGCCGCGGGTCGCGCCAGATCTGGTCGCGGCCGCCGACCTCGAACAGCATGCCGAGATACATCACAGCCACCCGGTCGGCGATGTGCTCGACCACGCTGAGATCGTGGCTGATGAAGAGGTAGGAGACGCCGAACTGGCTCTTCAGGTCTTCCAGCAGGTTGATCACCTGGGCGCGCACCGAAACGTCGAGTGCCGAGACCGGCTCGTCGCAGATGATCAGCTTGGGGCTGAGCGCCAGGGCGCGGGCGATGCCGATGCGCTGGCGCTGGCCGCCAGAGAATTCGTGCGGATAGCGCTGCTTGGCGTCGCTCGGCAGGCCGACCCAGCGCAGCAGGGTCTCGACCCGTTCGGCAGTGGCGTTGGCCTTCCAGCCCGCGAGCACCATCGGTTGGGCCACCGAACGGCCGACCGTGGAGCGCGGGTTCAGCGAGCCGTAGGGATCCTGGAAGATCATCTGCACCTTGCGGCGCATGTCGGTGAGCTGCTCGCGGTTCAGCGGCGCGATGTCGACGCCCTCGACGACGATCTCGCCACCGGCCACCGGGACCAGCTTCATGATCGCCTTGCCGAGCGTGGACTTGCCGCAGCCCGATTCGCCCACCAGGCCCAGCGTCTCGCCGACGGCAAGATCGAGGCTGACGCCGTTCACGGCGCGCACGACGCCGCCCGAGGTGTTGAACTGGACGCGCACGTCCTTCAGCGAGAGGAGCGACATGGTCAGGCTCCCTCGGCCGCGAAGCAGGCGACGAGGCGGCCCGGCCCCGGAACCGTGAGGTCGGGTTTCTCGGCGAGGCAGCGGTCCATCACCCGCGTGCAGCGCGGCGCGAAGGCACAGCCTTCCGGCAATGCGTTGAGCGGCGGCACCATGCCGGGAATGTCGGCCAGCCGTTCGGCGCGCTCGGCGCCCGGGATCGGCGTCGCGCCGATCAGGCCCACCGTGTAGGGGTGCAGCGGGTTCTCGAACAGGTCGTCGACCGAGGCCTCCTCGACCTTGCGGCCGGCATACATCACCACGACGCGATCAGCCGTCTCGGCGACGACGCCGAGATCGTGGGTGATGAAGATCATCGCCATGCCGGCATCGGCCTGGAGCTTCTTGAGCAGCGCCAGCACCTGCGCCTGCACCGTGACGTCGAGCGCCGTGGTCGGCTCGTCGGCGATCAGCACCGAGGGGCTGCAGGCGATCGCCATGGCGATGACGACCCGCTGGCACATGCCGCCAGAAAGCTGGTGGGGATAGGCATCGAGCCGGCGCGCCGCGTCGGGCATGCCGACCAGCTCCAGCAGCTCGTGCGCCCGCACCCGCGCCTGTCCGCGGCCGAGGTCGGTGTGGGTCATCAGCACTTCGACGATCTGCTTCTCGACCGTCGCGACCGGGTTCAGCGAACTGATCGGATCCTGGAAGATCATGCCGATCTCCTTGCCCCGGATATCGAGCATGTCCTCTTCGCGCAGCGCGACGATGTCCCGGCCGTTCAGCTTCACCTCGCCGCCGACGATGCGGGCCGGCGGATCGGGCAGCAGCCGCATGATCGACAGCGCCGACAGCGACTTGCCGCAGCCCGACTCGCCCACGATGGCGACGGTCTCGCCGGCGCCGACGGTAAGGCTCAGCCCGTCGACCGCCTTCATCTCGCCGCGACGCGTGAACAATGTGGTGCGGAGGTTGCGAACCTCCAGGGGAAGGGCGGCCATCGCTCAGCGGTCCCGGAGCTTGGGGTTGAGCGCGTCGTTCAGTCCGTCGCCCACCAGGTTGAGGCAGAGCACGGTGATCATGATCGCGATGCCGGGAATGGCGCAGATGTACCAGGAGCTGCGGATGAGCTGCCGCCCGTCGCCGACCAGCCGGCCCCAGCTCGCGACGTTGGGGTCGCCGAGGCCGAGGAACGAGACGGCCGATTCGAACAGGATGGCGCCCGCGACCACCAGCGACGACAGCACGATCACCGGCGGCAGGGCGTTGGGCAGGATCTCCGAGACGATGATGCGGAGGTCGCTCATGCCCATGGACCGGCAGGCCTGCACGAACTCGCGATCGCGCAGCGACAGGAACTCCGCCCGGGTCATGCGTGCGATCGGCGTCCAGCTCACGATGCCGATGGCGATCACGATGTTGGTCAGGGTCGAGCCCAGGATGACCACGATGGTGAGCACGAAGATCAGGTTCGGGATGGTCTGGAACAGCTCGGCCACGCGCATGCCGATTTCGTCGACCCAGCCGCCGAAATAGCCGGCGGCGGCGCCCACGCTGACGCCGATCAGCGTGGCGACCGCCGAGGCGAACAGGCCGATCAGCAGCGTCGCCCGCGCGCCGTGCACGATCATCGAGAGGATGTCGCGACCCAGCGAATCGGTGCCGAGCGGGAACTCGGGGTCCTCGCCCGGCCACAGTTCGGGCATCCCGACGATGCGCAGCGGGTCGGTCGGGAAGAAGACCGACGCGAAGGCCGCCATCAGGGCGACGACCAGGATCAGGCAGGCGCCGACCAGCGCACCGCGGTTGCGCGAGAAGCGGCCGAGGAACTCGAAGCGCTGCATCAGCGGATCTCGATCCGCGGATCGAGCCACATGTAGATCAGGTCGACAGCGATGTTGGCCGCGATGACCACCAGCGATCCCAGGACCATGATGCCGAGTACCACGGGGTAGTTGCGCGAGCTCACGCTGTCGAACAGCAGCGAGCCGACGCCCGGCCAGCTGAACACGCTCTCGATCACGACGCTGCCGGCCAGCACGGTGCCCATCTGCACGCCGAGGATCGTCACCACCGGCAGCAGCGCATTGCGCAGCACATGATGGATCGTGACCTTGTTGCGACTGAGGCCCTTGGCGCGGGCGGTGCGCACGAAGTCGGCCTGCGCCACCTCCAGCATCGAGGAGCGCATGACTCGCGTGTAGATCGCGGCATAGAAGAGGCCCAGCGCCAGGGTCGGCAGGATCAGGTGATGCAGGATGTCCAGCGCGCCGCCACTGCCG
Source organism: Reyranella sp. (assembly GCA_021732965.1). Lineage (GTDB taxonomy): Bacteria > Pseudomonadota > Alphaproteobacteria > Reyranellales > Reyranellaceae > Reyranella. The sequence continues at coordinate 2,492 of JAKFVZ010000315.1, read as the reverse complement.
CCGATCTTCATCATGCCGCCGACCGGCAGCCAGCCGAGCTTCACCGAGAACAGCACGATCAGCATGATGCCGAGCCAGAAGCTGGGTGCGGCGTAGAAGAACATGGCACCGACCGAGACCAGGCTGTCCCAGAAGGTGCGGACCTTCATCGAAGCGACGACACCGGCCGCGACGCCCACCGAGACGGCGAGCGTGATGCTCGACACCATCAGCAGGATGGTTGCCGGCAGGTGGATCCAGATTGCCTGGATGACCGGCATGTTCTGCCGGTAGGAGAAACCGAAGTCGAAATGCAGCAGCGCCCAGATGTACTTGAGCAGCTGCATCCATACCGGGTCTTCCAGCCCGTAGGTCTTGCGCAGCAGCGCGACCGTCGCCGGATCGCTCACCTGATTCTCGGCCGTCATCAGCTCGAGGAAGCTGCCCGGCGCCATCTGGATCAGGCAGAAATTGATGACCACCACGCCCAGCATCAGCGGGACGGCCTGGATCAGCCGTCGCCGCAGGAGCCGGAGCGCCGCCGTGCGGCGCGCCGAACCCCGAAGGGCGGGCGTCGGCGAGGCTAGCTCGCCAGCCATAGGTCTCCCCAGCTTGCCGCGAGGAAGTTGGGGTCGTTGGAGTGGTTCTGCACCTTGGTGCTGGCCAGGGTGATCGACTCCAGCTCGACCAGCGGCAGGAGAGGGGCTTCCTGGGTGATGATCTTCTGGAACTCGAAGACCAGTGCCTTGCGCTTGGCCGGATCGGTTTCGACCTTGATGCTGGCGACCAGCTTGTCGACGTCGGGATTGGAATAGCCCGAGGCGTTGCGGAAGGGCACGCCCTTCAGGATCCCATCGGTCGTGAAGTACTGCGTGGTCGATGGCACCGGCTCGGACGGGTTGGCCTGGTTGGAGATCGCCAGGTCGAAATCGTAGTCGGTGTAGATGCGCTTGATGGAACTCGGACGGTCCGGAACCGTGAGATTGATGCCGATGCCGACATCCTCGAGGGCCTGCTTCACGTAGGCGCCAACCTTGCCGTTCTCCTGGAACCAGCCCGCCGAGAGCAGGTTCAGCGTGAAGCGCTTGCCGTCGGCCTTCTTCGGGAAGCCCGCGGCGTCGAGTAGAGCGGCGGCCTTCTTCGGATCGAACGGCGTCTTGAACGTGTCGGCGGTGAAGAACTCCTTGTTGGGAGAGTAGATCGGGCTCGTGCCCGGCCGCGCGTAGCCGTAGTAGACGGTCTTGGCGATGAAATCGCGATTGACGGCGTTGAAGATCGCCTGCCGGACCTCGCGCTTGGCGAACACCGGATTGCGCATGTTGCATTCGAGCGTCGTCGACCAGACGGCTTCCTCGTAGCCCTTGGGCGTCGCGACGAACTTGCCGGTCGCGGTCAGGCGCTTGATGTCGGGCGGCGCGACCGGGTTGAAAACGCCGATATGGATGTCGCCTGCTTCCATCGCCGCGGCGCGGCCGGCCGGGTCGCGCACGTAGCGGATGATCAGGCGGTCGAGATAGGGCTCGTCCTTCTTCCAGTAGTTCTCGTTCTTCACGTACTCGAAGTGGCTGCCGCGTACCCACTCCTTGAACTTCCACGGGCCCGTCGCGATCGGCGCGTTGTTGGCCGGATTGGTGACGGGATCGCTGCCGGCATATACGTGCTTGGGCACGATGTAGGCGACCGGCGAGCACAAGGTCGACGCAAAGAAGAACTCCGGCGTCGGGTTATTGTACTTGAAGACGACCGTATCGGCGTCCGGTGCCTCGATGCCGGCGAAGTCGGTGAGCGCCGACGCAACGGCATACTTCTTCCAGATATCGGTGACGGAATAGACGACGTCGTCGACCGTCATGTCCTTGCCGTCATGGAACTTCACGCCCCTGCGAATCTTCACCGTGTAGGACTTGAAGTCGGCCGACGGCTTCCACGATTCGGCCAGCACGCCTTCGAACTTGCCGTCCATTCTTCTCAAGGCGAGCCGCTCGAAGAGCTTGGACGAGGAAAAGGTCGGGCTCGATCCGCCGCCGGCCGGCACGTAACAGGCTTGCGGCTCGCCACCGCCCCAGGTCGCGACCAGCGTGCCGCCGCGCCTGGGAGTCCCTTGCGCGAACGATGTTCCCGACGTGCCGACCAGACCGGTGGCAACGATACCCGCGCCGAATACGCGACGTGAAACCTTGATCGTCATGAATCCCTCCGTTTCCCCAATCCCCAAAGACGACTAAGCAAACTTCATACCGTGTGGTCTAAACCGGCAGCGTGGAATAGGTCGCACGGCCGACGGCGACCAGCGCGCCCTGGTCGTTGAATACGTCGACGTCGACGACACCGACGCTCTTGCCCGCCCGGCGCACGCGTGCCGTGGTGGTGAGCGCGGTCTTGATGGCGGGCCTGAGATAGTCGACCCGGAAATTGATGGTCGGCAGGCCGCGGCGCAGCGCCATGACCAGCGCGTAGTCGCCGACCGTGTCGATGATCGCCGCGATCGGGCCGCCATGCCATTGGCCGGTGCC
>JAKFVZ010000189.1 GCA_021732965.1 Reyranella sp. | reverse complement strand
GGATTGTGGGTCGCCACGAGCGCCGCCATGCCAGTCTCGCGAACCAGCGCCAGCAACTGCTGGAAGACCGCCTCGGCGGTCGAGGAATCGAGGTTGCCGGTCGGCTCGTCTGCCAGCAGCACCCGGGGAGCGTTCGCCACGGCACGGGCGATCGCCACACGCTGCTGCTCGCCGCCGGACAGGCGACCCGGGCGGTGATCCAGTCGATCACCCAGCCGCACCAGGTCCAGCAGCTCGGCCGCCCGCTTGCGTGCCGCCGCTCGCCCGACGCCGTTCAGCATCTGCGGCAGCATCACGTTCTCGACCGCCGAAAACTCCGGCAACAGGTGATGGTACTGGTAGACAAAGCCCAGGAAGCCGCGGCGCAAGCCCGTCCGATCCTTGTCGGCCATCCGGACCGTCGCCTTGCCGTCGATCACGACCTCGCCCTCGTCGGGCCGTTCGAGGAGGCCCGCGATGTGCAGCAAGGTGGACTTGCCGCTGCCCGACTGGCCGACCATGGCCACGATCTCGCCGGGGTGGAGATCGACGGAGACGCCGCGCAACACATCCAGCCGGCGGTCGCCTTGGACGAAGGTACGGCGGATTCCCTGCAGCGAGAGCGGCAGTGCGGTGTCACTCATGTCGCAATCCTTCGACCGGTTCGACCCGGGTGCTTCGCCAGGCCGGATAGGCCGCCGCCACGAGCGACAGCAGGATGGCGACGGCGATGATGGTCGCCACTTCGACCGGCTGCACCCGGACGGGCATGGAGGTGATGAAGTCGACCTCGGCGCCGCCTCCTCCGGCCGCGCCCGTGAGGCTGTAGAGGAGCCGCCCGATGGCGGGCATGTTGGCGCAGACCAGCAACCCCAGCCCAGCGCCGATCGCCGTGCCGACGACGCCGACCGCGGCAGCGGCCATGAAGAAGGCCCGCACGATCGTACCCGGCCCCGCGCCCATGGTGCGCAGGATGGCGATGCTGCCGCGCTTCACGCGGACCAGCATGGTGAAGCTCGCCACCACGTTCATGGCCGCCACGACAACGATCAGGGTGAGGATGATGAACATCATCACACGCTCGACCTGCAGGGCGCCGACGAAGCGGGCGTTGAGGCCGAGCCAGTGCGAGATCCTCAGATCGTCCCGGCCGAGCGACTGACGCAGCTCCTGCGCCAGGCGCGGCGCCGCCGATGGATCGGCCAGGAACAGGTCGATGGAGCTCACCGTCTGGTTCCCGTACTCCAGGTCTTCCTGGAGCATCGCCAGGGGAATGAACGCGAGGCTCCCGTCGAACTCGTAGCGGCGCGTCATGAAACTCGCGAGGATGTCGTAGTCGGTGTAGCGCGGCGCGATCGTGCCGCTTTCGTTGAGCCGGTGCGTGACGACGGTCAGCGGTTCGCCCACCCTCACCTGCATCTGCTGACGCAGCCGGTCGCCGATCACGATCCCGGGCTTGTTTCCGAACTCCGCAAGGTCTCCGAAGATGATGTTCTTCGTGACGATTTCGCGGTTCAGCAGATCCTCCCGGCGCACGCCGCGCAGCTGCACGCCGCGCGTCTGGCCGTGGCCGGTGACGAGCGCCTGACGCTCCAGTGTGAGACGCACGGCTTGGACGCCGGGAACGGCCTTGAGTTTGTCCATCAGTTCGGGTGTCGCTTGCAGCAGGCCTTCGCGGGCGCCGATCACGACGTGGCCGTTCATGCCGATGATCCGGCCCAGCAACTGCTCGCGGAAACCGCCCATCACAGAGAGGACGACGATCAGGGTCGCGACGCCCAGCGCCACGCCGATCAACGAGAAGATCGCGATGAAGGAGACGAACCCTTCGCGCTGGCGCGTGGCGAGATAGCGCCAGGCCAGCCAGCGTTCGACGACGGGCGCACGCTCACTCACGGCGCAAGCCCTCCACCGGATCGAGGCGGGAGGCACGCGCGGCCGGATAGAGCGAGGCCAGCAGCGCGAAGACGAGCGCCATACCGGCGATGCCCACGACCTCGCGCCATTCGATGCGCGAGGGCATCTCGGCCAGCAGATAGAGGGTCTCGTCGAACAGGATGATGTCGAAGGTCCGTTGCAGCCATTGCCGGATCGCCTCGATGTTGCGGGCGAAGGCCATTCCCAGCACGACGCCGAGGGCCGTCCCCACCCCGCCGATGGCGAGTCCGTCGAGCAGGAAGATGCGCATGATGGCGCCACGGCTGGCGCCCATGGTGCGCAGGATGGCGATGTCGGCGGTCTTGGTGCGCACCAGCATCACCAAGCTAGAAACGATGTTGAAAGCGGCCACCAGCACGATCAGGGTCAGCACCAGGAACATCACGTTGGTCTGGGCGACGACGGCCGAGAAGAAGCCGGCGTTGGCCTGGAACCAGTCGAACACCCAGCCTTCCGTTCCGACCGCCTGCATCAGAAGGCGACGCGTCTGGTCGAGCGAGGCCTTGTCCGACACGAACACCTCGATGCCCGTCACATTGGGCCCGAGGTTGAGCATGTGCTGCGCATCCTGCAGCGGCGCGTACACGAAGTTGGCGTCGTAATCGTACATCCCGGTGCAGAAGATCGCCGCGACCTTCACCCCCGCGGAGCGCGGCATGACTCCGAGCGGCGTCGCGACGGAGACCGGCGACACGAGCTGGATCCGGTCACCGACCTTGACGCCCATCAGGTCGGCGAGCCGGCGGCCGACGGCAACCGTGAAGTCGTCGCCGAAGCCCTTCAGCGTGCCCCAGTCGATGGGCTTGTCGCCCTCGGCCTTGCACAGCGCCCGGTTGCGCTCGCGGCTTTCGGGCGAGCCCTCGATGGCGGCGGCCAGCGGCGCCCGGTTGCGGATGTCGTCCGGCCGCATGCCGCGCAGCACTACACCACGCACGCGGTCGCCGGCGACAGCCATGAGGTTGCCTTCCGCCGACGGCGTCGCGGATTCGACTCCCGGCACGACCGCCATGCGCTTCAGGAGATCCGGCGTGGCGTCGAGACCGCCCCGGTTGGACTGGACGCCGAGCTGGCCGCTGATGCTCGACATCTGTCGCAGCATCTCGACCCGAAAGCCGTTCATCACCGACATGACGACGATCAGCGTGCCGACGCCCAGCGTGATGCCGATCAGCGAGAAGCCGGCGATCACCGAGATGAAGCCCTCGTCGCGGCGCGCCCGCAGGTAGCGGAAGGCGATCAGGCGCTCGACGGCGAAAGCCATGAAAGAGCCCTGCTCCCGGTCAGCCGAACCGCGCGAGGACCTGCTCGGGCGCCACTTCCTCGCGGACGCCGGTCTTGCGGTTCTTGATCTCGACCTTGCCGGCCGCCAGCCCCTTGGGGCCGACGATGACCTGCCAGGGAATGCCGATCAGGTCCATGTCGGCGAACTTTCCACCCGGACGCATGTCGCGATCATCGTGCAGCACGTCCACGCCCTTGGCGCCGAGCGCATCGTAGAGCTTCTGGCAGGCGCCGCCGACCGCGCCGTCATCCGGCTTCAGATTGACGATCGCCACCTTGAAGGGCGCGATCTCGTCGGGCCAGACGATGCCGGCATCGTCATGGCTTGCCTCGATGATGCCGCCGACCAGGCGCGAAACGCCGATGCCGTAGGAGCCCATCTCGACGGTGATCTGCTCGCCACCGGGGCCGGCGACGACCGCGTTCATCGGCTTGGAATACTTGGTGCCGAAATAGAAGATGTGGCCAACCTCGATGCCACGCGCGGCCAGCCGCTCGCCCTCGGGCAGCGCGTCGAAGGCTTTCGCGTCGTGCATCTCGTCGGTGGCCGCGTAAAGCGACGTCCACTCGTTCACGATGCCCTGCAGGTCCGCCGAATAGTCGATCTTGCGGCTCAGTATGTCCTTGTCGACCAGTCCCTTGTGGCAGAACACGGCGCTTTCGCCGGTCTCGGCCAGGATGATGAACTCGTGGCTGAGGTCGCCGCCGATCGGGCCGGTGTCGGCGCGCATCGGGATCGCCTTCAGGCCCATGCGCGCGAAGGTGCGCAGGTAGGCCACGAACATCCGGTTATAGGAGTGGATGGCGCCGGCCTTGTCGATGTCGAAGGAATAGTTGTCCTTCATCAGGAACTCGCGGCCGCGCATCACGCCGAAGCGCGGGCGGACCTCGTCCCGGAACTTCCACTGGATGTGATAGAGGTTCTTCGGCAGGTCGCGGTAGCTCTTCACGCCGTCGCGGAAGAGCACCGTGATCATCTCCTCGTTGGTCGGCCCGTAGAGCATCTCGCGGTCGTGGCGGTCCTTGATGCGCAGCATCTCGGGGCCATAGGCGTCGTAGCGGCCGCTCTCGCGCCACAGGTCGGCCGACTGGATGGTCGGCATCAGCACTTCCTGGGCGCCGGCCGCATCCTGCTCCTCGCGCACCACGCGCTCGATGTTGCGCAGCACCCGCAGGCCGAGCGGCAGCCAGGCATAGATGCCGGCGCTGGTCTGGCGAACGAGGCCGGCGCGGAGCATCAGCCGGTGCGAAACGATCTGCGCTTCCGACGGAGTCTCCTTCATCGTCGGCAGAAAGTACTGGCTCATGCGCATGCGGAATCGGTCCTCGGTCCGGCTATCGGGGTGGCGGCGGACTGTAGGGAACAGGTCGGCCAAAGGCAAACCGGCGCCGGTTCGACTGGCTTTTCACAGCTCGATGCCCGCACACTTGTCCGCACGCCGGGCGCGACAACAGGGGGACACCGATGCTCGAACAACTCTTCAAGCTGAAAGCCAACGAAACGAGCGTCCGAACCGAACTGGTGGCCGGCCTCACAACCTTCCTGACGATGGCCTACATCATCTTCGTCAATCCCTCGATCCTGGCCGAAGCCAAGATGCCGTTCGGCGCGGTGTTCGCGGCGACCTGCGTCGCGGCCGCCATCGGCTGCTTCCTTATGGCATTCCTAGCCAACTACCCGATCGCCCTCGCCCCCGGCATGGGCCTCAACGCCTACTTCGCCTTCGGCGTGGTCGGCGGCATGGGCCATAGCTGGCAGGTCGCGCTGGGCTGCGTCTTCATCTCGGGCATCATCTTCCTGATCATCAGCGTGCTGCCGATCCGCGAATGGATCGTCAACGCCATCCCCAGGTCGCTGAAGATGGCGATCGCCGCCGGCATCGGCCTGTTCCTGGCGCTGATCGCCATGAAAAATGCAGGGATCGTGGTCGGAAATCCCGCCACGCTGGTCGCTCACGGCAAGATGACGAGCTGGCCGGTGGTGATGGCCGTGCTGGGCTTCGCCATCATCGTCGCGCTCGAATATCGCCGCGTCATGGGCGGGGTGATCATCGGCATCCTGGTCGTCACCGTCATTTCGATCCTGGCGGGACAGCAGAAGTTCGCCGGCATCTTCGCCGCTCCGCCGTCGATCGCGCCTGTATTCCTGCAAATGGATCTGGCAGGAGCGCTGCAGGTCGGCCTCGTGACCGTCGTCTTCGCCTTCCTGTTCGTCGACCTGTTCGACAATACCGGCACGCTGATCGCGCTGGCCCACCGCGGCGGCTTCATGCGGCCCGACGGCACGGTGCCCCGCCTGCGCGGCGCGCTGATCTCCGACAGCGCCGCGGCCATGATCGGCGCTGCCGTCGGCACCTCGACGACGACGAGCTACATCGAGAGCGCGTCGGGCATCAACGCCGGCGGGCGCACGGGACTCACCGCTTTCGCCGTCGGCGTGCTGTTCCTGTTCGCGCTTTTCCTGTCGCCGCTCGCAGGGTCGATCCCCGCCTACGCCACCGCGCCTGCCCTCCTCTATGTCGCCTGCCTCATGGCGCGTGGGCTTACCGAAGTGGAATGGAGCGACATCACCGAAGCCGCACCGGCGGTGATCACCGCGATCACGATGCCCTTCACATTCTCGATCGCCGACGGCATCGCGTTCGGCTTCATCTCGTACGCCGGAATCAAAGTTGCCGCAGGCCGATATCGCGATGTACATCCGGCGGTAGGAATTCTCGCTGTCCTGTTCGTGATCAAATACGTGGTCATTGGATGATCAGCAAAACGGTGCGGACATTTGTTTGTCGGCGAACGACCTTGCTCACAAAGATTCTTCTGTCCGACCCCGGAAGATCGAAAGAAAAGGTCTTGGCAATCGGCTGGCGGCACGCTACACAGCCTGAGCCTTGGGCACTGTCCGGGTTTAGGGAGGAGAGCGGCTAAAGCCGCCTACGACGAGTTTCGGGGGTTAAAGGACGGCGGATCCAGGATCCGCCGTTTTCTTTTGGTCCAAGGCCCAGAAGTGCGCGCTCAGGAGCCCTCGAGCCGCCGGAAGCTGAAGACGTCGGCCTGATAGAGGCCATAGAACGCCACCCACAACACCGCCGCCACGATCGTCGTGATGACAGCTTTCCGCATCAATTCCGGCCGCTCGGGCGCACCCCGCTCCTCCCCCGCACCGGGGTTCTCTACCCGCCGGACGCCCAGCGGGAGGATGCAGAACAGGATCGTCCACCAGATCACGAAGTAGACCATGATGCCGGTGGCCCAGCCCATGGCGGCTCTCCTCAGACCTGTTCGAGTTCGATCAGGGTGCCGGTGAAATCCTTGGGGTGCAGGAACAGCACGGGCTTGTCGTGCGCGCCGATCTTGGGCTCGCCGTCGCCCAAGACGCGCGCCCCCTGCGACTTCAGCTTGTCGCGCGCAGCGTAGATGTCCTCGACCTCGTAGCAGACATGATGGATGCCGCCGTCGGCGTTGCGCGCGAGGAAGTTGGCGATCGGCGACTTCTCGCCGAGCGGATGCAGCAGTTCGATCTTGGTGTTGGGCAACTCGACGAACACGACCGTAACCCCGTGGGCGGGCTGTTCCTTGGGCGCGCTCACCTTGGCGCCCATCACGGTGCGATAGAGTTCCGTGGCCTTGGCCAGGTCGGGCACGGCAATCGCGATGTGGTTGAGGCGTCCGATCATAGAGTTCTCCAGCGGCTGCGCGCCTTTAGATGCGGACGATGTGAACGTCCGTCAACGGCTTCTTGCCGAGGTGCGCGCGCACGACGCGCCGAACGGCCTGGCGGGCCCCCTCCTCGATCCGCCGGTCGTCCGCGCGCTCCGCGGCGCTGAGGTCGGCCAGCATCTCGGAGAGGGCCTCCACGATGGTCTCCTCCAGCTCGCCGTCCTCGTCGTCGATGCCCCGCAGCGACACCTTGGGCGGCGCCAGCGCCTTGCCCCGCCTGTCGACCACCAGGGTGGCCGCCGCGGCGCCGTTCCACAGGAGCTTGCGGCGCTCGCGCAGCGATTCGCCGTCGAGCGGGATCAGCCCGTCGCCGTCGCGCGCCAGCCGGCCGGAAAAGACATGGTCGATGATTTCGGCCGGTCCGGGCGCCAGCCGCACGAGGGTCCCGTTGGGTGCCACGATCGTCTCCGGCACCTGGCAGGCGCGGGCGAGTTCGGCATGCTCCATCATGTGCCTGACCTCGCCATGGACCGGCAGCGCTATCTTAGGCCTGACCCATTGATAGACGCGCACCAACTCGTCGCGCGCCGGATGGCCCGAGACGTGGATGTCGGCCTCGCGGTCGGTGATCACTTTCACACCGCGCGCCATCAGGGCGTTCTGCAGGCGCCCGACGGAATGCTCGTTCCCGGGAATGACGCGGGACGAGAAGATCGCGGTGTCGCCGGCTTCCAGGATCAGGTCTCGATGCTCGCCGCCCGCCAGCTTGGACATCGAGGCGCGCGGCTCGCCCTGGCTGCCGGTGCAGATGAACAGCACCTTGTCGCGCGGCAGGTAGCCGGCCTGCTGCTCGGGCACGCATTCGGGGAAATCGAGCAGGTAGCCGCATTCCTGCGCGGCCTCGAGCATGCGGATCAGCGCCCGGCCCGACAGGACCGGATGGCGTCCGGCAGCGACCGCAGCCAGCGCCACGCTCTCGACGCGCGCCAGGTTCGAAGCGAAGCAGGTCACGGCCACCCTGCCCTTGTGTCCCCTGACGAGCTTTTCGAGGTTGGCGCGGACCTTCGATTCGGAGCCAGCCTCGCCCTCGACGAAGACGTTGGTGCTGTCGCAGACCATGGCAAGCGCGCCTTCGTCGCCGATGCGCTTCAGCATCGCCTCGTCGGTCAGGTCGCCCAGCAGCGGCTCGGGATCGATCTTCCAGTCGCCGGTATGGAACACCGTGCCGAACTTCGTGCGGATCGCCAGCGCATTCGGCTCCAGGATCGAATGCGTCATGGTGATCATTTCGAGCGAGAACGGCTTCAGGTCGAACTTGCCGCCGAGCGGGATCTCGGTGACGGGCACCACGTCGCGCAGGCCCGCATCGATCAGCTTGCGCTTCAGCACCGAGGCCGCGAACGGCGTCGCATAGACCGGCGCCTTCAGCCGCGGCCACAGGTCGGCGACAGCGCCGAGATGATCCTCGTGGGCGTGCGTCAGGACGATCCCGACGAGATCCTCGCGGCGCTCCACGATGAACTCCGGATCCGGCATCACGACCTCGACGCCGGCCATCGAGCCGTCGGCGAAGCCGATGCCAAGATCGACCATCAACCATTTGCCGGCCGTGCCGTAGAGGTTGAGGTTCATGCCGATCTCGCCGGCCCCGCCCAGGGCCAGGAACAGCAGCTCGTCGTTCGACGGGACGGTCATCCGCGGTTGCGCCGCCAGATCTCCAGCAGGCCGAGCGACATCAGGTCCGGCTCGATGAAGTCGAACAGCCCGATCTCGTCCTTGAAGACGCTGGCGAGGCCGCCGGTCGCGATGACCTTCATGGGCTCGCCGTACTCGGCTCGGATGCGCTTGATCAGGCTCTCGATCAGGCCGACATAGCCCCAGAAGATGCCGGACTGCATGTTGGCCACGGTGTTCTTTCCGATCACATGGGCCGGCTTCTCGACCCGGATGCGCGGCAGGCGCGCCGTCATCAGGTAGAAGGCCTCGATCGTCAGCTCGACGCCCGGCGCGAACACGCCGCCGATGAAGTTGCCGTCCTTGTCGGCGAGATCGAAGGTCGTGGCGCTGCCGAAATCGATGGTGATCAGCGGGCCGCCATACTTGGTGTGGCCGGCGATCACGCCGACCAGGCGGTCCGCGCCCGCCTCGGCCGGCCGGTCGATCAATACCTTGATGCCGAGGTCGCAGTCGGGCTCGCCGACGATCAGCAGCTTGTTGTGGAAATAGGTCTCGCAAAGGCGGCGCAGGTGAGGGTTCACCGCCGGCACGACGCTGGCCAGGATGGCACCCTTGATGGACTTCGGGTCGAAGCCCTGAAGATTCATGAGCTGCGTGACCCAGGCCGCATATTCGTCGGCGGTGCGCTTGGCCTCGGTGCGCAGCCGCCACGCGGCGACGATCCGGTCCTTGTCGAAGACGACAAACTTCGAGTTGGTGTTGCCGACATCGATGGCAAGCAGCATCCCGCTCTCTCCTCAGGCCGCCCGGCCCAGCAATTCACCCGACACGATCTTGCGCGGACCGGTCTCGGTATCCAGCAGCAGCGCGCCTTCACGGTCCAGCCCGGCGAAGCGGCCGCGCACCAGCCCCTCTCCCAGCCGCACGTCGACCTCGGCACCGAGCGGCCCCGCCTTCGCCAGCCACTCCGACCGAACGGTCTCAAAGCCGTCGCGGCGCCATTGCGCCAGCCGCGCCGCTAAAGCGCGCGTCAGCCCTTCCAGGGCCGCCTCGACCGTGCCGCCCAATGAGGCGCCGGGATAGCGCATCTCCGAAAGCTGAGGCGCGAAGCTCACGTTCACGCCGATGCCGGCCACGACATGCTCGACCAGCCCGTCCTGGCCGATCGCGCTCTCCAGCAGGATGCCGGCAACCTTGCCGCCGTCGACCAGCACGTCGTTGGGCCACTTCAGGCGCACGGCGCGACCGGATGGAACGATGTCGCCCACCGCAAGCGCGGCCACGAAGCCCAGCTCGGCTGCACGCTGGGCCGCGCAGGCTGGCCGGAGGACCGTGGTGCTGTAGAGGTTGCCGACGGGCGACGACCAGTTGCGGCCCCGGCGTCCTCGCCCACCCGACTGCTCGCGGGCCCAGACGACGGTGCCTTCCGGGGCGCCGCCGTCGGCGAGACGGATCGCTTCGTCGTTGG
>JAKFVZ010000752.1 GCA_021732965.1 Reyranella sp. | reverse complement strand
TTACCGACGTGGTCGCCGACCGCGCCCGCAAGCGCGCGGCGGAGATCGACGCCGGCCTGCATCGCGGGCCAATGCTGGGCGTGCCCTTCGCGGTGAAGAACCTGTTCGACATTGCCGGCCTGCCGACCCGAGCCGGGTCGAAGATCAACGTCGACGGGCCGAAGGCCGAGCGTGACGGCGCGCTGGTGCGCAAGCTCGAAGCCGCCGGGGCGATCCTGGTCGGCGGACTCAACATGGGCGAGTACGCCTACGACTTCACCGGCGAGAACGCCCATTACGGTCCGTCGCGCAACCCGCACGATCCGACGCGCATGTCGGGCGGCTCCTCGGGCGGATCGGGCGCGGCGGTGGCGGCGGGCGAAGTCCCGCTGTCGCTGGGTTCCGACACCAACGGCTCGATCCGCGTGCCGTCCTCGCTCTGCGGCCTGTTCGGCCTCAAGCCGACCTATGGACGCCTCAGTCGCGCCGGCTCCTTTCCCTTCGTCGACTCCTTCGACCATCTCGGGCCGATCGCCCGCTCGGCCGAGGATCTCGCCTTGTCCTTCGACGCGATGCAGGGCTGGGACTCGGACGATCCGGTGTGCACGGACCGCCCGGCCGATCCGACCCTGCCGCGTTTGGTGGAGGGCATCGACGGGCTGCGCATCGCGATCGCCGGCGACTATTTCGCCAAGGGCGGCGAGCCCGAAGCGTTCGAAGCAGTGGCCACCGTGGCCGGCGCCCTGGGTGCTACGAAGACCGTCGTACTGCCGCAGGCGGCGGCGGCGCGCGCGGCGGCGTATGTCATCACCGCCATCGAGGGTGCGCAGCTCCATCTTCCGCGCCTGCGCACGCGGCCGCAGGATTTCGATCCCGACACGCGCGAGCGCTTCATGGCGGGCGCCCTGCTGCCCGGCGCCTGGTACGTGAAGGCGCAGCGGTTCCGCCGCCAGTATCGCGCGCAGGTGCTGAAGCTGTTCGAGGAGGTCGACGTGATCCTCGCGCCGGCCACGCCCTGCACCGCGCCCAAGCTCGGCCAGAAGATGATGACGATCGGCGGCGTCGAACTGCCGGTGCGCGCCAATCTCGGCGTGTTCACCCAGCCGATCTCGTTCATCGGCCTGCCGGTCGCGGTGGCGCCGCTGCAGCGGCCGGGCGGGCTGCCGATCGGCGTGCAGCTGATCGCCAAGCCCTACAACGAACAGGCGGCGCTGCGCGTGGCCGCCCATCTGCAGAAGCTCGGCGTCGCCGCCGCGCCGCCTGCCTGAGGAGCCGACATGGAAATCAACATCCCGGAAGTCGTCGCCGAGGTGACGGCGGCGTTCAATCGCTACGAGGCGGCGCTCAACAGCAACGACGTCGCGGTGCTGGACCAGCTCTTCTGGAAGAGCCCGCACACGCTGCGCTACGGCGTCGGCGAGCAGCTCTACGGCTACGACCAGATCGCCGCCTTCCGCTCGGGCCGCAACCCGCAGTTCGTGCCGGGCCGCGACCTGCTGAAGCTCTGGATCGTCACCTACGGCCGCGACTTCGGCACGGCCAACTGCGAGTTCCAGCGCCACGGCGCCGCCAAGCCCGGGCGGCAGAGCCACACCTGGATGCGCACGCCCGAAGGTTGGCGCATCGTCGCCGCCCACGTCTCCCTGCTGGGCGAAGCGACGCCGATGAAGAGCTAGTTTTTCCCGCGACCCTGTCCATGCCGCCGTCGTAAGCTCGGCGGCATGAAGAAGCTCCTGCTGACCCACGTTCCTCTGGCCCGGCGCCAGTATTACGGCGCGCGCGCACTCGCGCGCCTGCAGGAACTGGTCGAGGTCGTCCTGCACGAGGGCGAAGCGCCGCTCGATGCGCAGGGCGTGATCGGCATGGCGCGTGGCGTCGACTTCATCGTCGCCGATCGCACGACATCGGTGCCGGCTATCGTCTTCGAGAGCCTGCCCTGCCTGCGCGCGGTGATGCGCAGCGCCATCGACATTCGCAACATCGACGTCGCGGCTGCGTCGAAGGCCGGCGTGCTGGTGACACAGGCGGAGGCGGGCTTCGTGAAGTCGGTGGTCGAACTGACCCTGGGCTTCCTGGTCGATCTCTCGCGCGGCATCACACGGGCGGCGACGGCTTATCACGCGGGGGAGAAGCCCGAGATCAGGGTTGGCCGGCAACTGGGCGGCGCCACGGTCGGCATCGTCGGTTACGGCCGCATCTCGCGCGAACTGGCGCCGGTGCTCGCCCAGCTCGGCATGACCGTGCTGGTGTCCGACCCCTATGCCCAGATGGACGACCGGCGCTTCGTGAAGCTGCCGCTGCAGGAGATGCTGCCGAAGGCCGACTACGTGATCTGCCTCGCCATCGCCAACGAGGAGACCGAGAACCTGCTCGATGCGTCGGCCTTCGCGCGCATGAAGCCGGACGCGTTCTTTATCAACATGTCGCGCGGCAATCTGGTCGACGAGACGGCCCTCGCGGCGGTGCTGACCGAAGGCCGGCTGGCCGGGGCGGCGATGGATGTCGGCCGGGCGCCCGATCAGATGCCGTCGCCCGAACTGGCGCGCCTGCCCAACGTGATCGCGACGCCGCATATCGGCGGCCTGACACCGCCCGCCAGCGAAAGCCAGGCGATGGACACGGTCCGTCAGGTCGAGGCGCTGGTGAAGAGCGAGGTCCCGCCCGGTGCGGTCAACCTCGCGAGCTGGACCCGGCGGACCGGAGAGCAGGCTTGAAAAGCCCGGTGGCGGGGCGCATGTGCAGTCGATGCGCACCCCGAAGGATCTGATCGCCGTCCACGTTCCGAAGGACGATCTTGGCGACTACAACCTCACCCAGACCGGCTGGTACGCAATGGACGACGGCGATCACGTCATCCTCGGGCCCTTCGAGAGCCTCGCGCAATGCGACCGCGCGATCCGCGACCGGCTGCAGCAACAGAAGTCGTGAGCCGGCGCGCCTGACCGGAGCCCCGCTCAGTTGCCGGGGCCGCGCTCCATCGAGAAGGGCTGCCAGCGCTGCAGCTTCGACTTCTCCAGCACCATCGGATTGACGCAGGCACGCGGCCACTTGCCGCCGAGGACCAGCGCCAGCTCGGCGCCGACGCGACGCTTGCGTGCCGGATCGAAACGGCTGGACGCCGAGGCGACGTGCGCGGTCAGAATCACGTTGTCCATCCCGAGCAGCGGATTGTTGTGGCCGACCGGCTCGGTCTCCAGCACGTCGAGGCCGGCACCGGCGATCCAGCCTTCCTGCAGTGCCTTGATCATCGCCGGCTCGTCGACCGTCGAGCCGCGGCCGGTGTTCACGAACAGCGCGGTCTTCTTCATCTGGCGGAAGTGCTGTTCCTTCATCAGGTGATGGGCGTCCTTGGTGCCGGGCGCATGCATGCTCACGATGTCGGAGCGTTGCAGCAGCTCGTCGTAACCGACCGGCTGGACGCCGTAGTCGGACATCACCAGCTCCTCGATGTAGGGATCGTAGGCCAGCATCTGGAAGCCGAAGGGCGCGGCGCGCTTGGCGACGGCGCGCGCGACATGGCCGAACGAGATGAAGCCCAGCGTCATGCCCATGAGCCGCGGGAACTGGTAGAGGTGCGGCCGGGCTTTGGCCCAGTCGCCCTTGCGCACCATCTGGTCCTGGACCACGAGGCGCCGCCAGCTCGCGAGGATCAGGGTCATGGCGTGGTCGGCCACTTCCTCGATGAAGGTGTCGGGCACGTTGGTGACGGGAATGCCGAGCTGGGTGCAGACATCCACGTCGACCGAATCGACGCCGACGCTGCCCAGCGACACGACCTTCAGCTTCTTGCCGGCCTCGATCACCCTGGCGCTGATGCGCGGGCGGCCCTTGCCGTAGATGGCGTCGGCATCGGCGACGGCCTTGATGAGTTCGTCCTCGTCGCCCGAAACCTCGACGATTTCCGCGCCGATCGGCCCGAGCGTCTCCATTTCCAGCGAATGGTCGGTCTTGCCCGGCCCGGTCGTCACGATCTTGAAACGCGCCACGTGTTGTCTCCTCCACAAATTTGACGGCACTCTAACGCAATCCTGCTTCCGTCCAACCTCGGTGAGGAAACATGCCAGCGCCCAAGAACGTGTTGTTGATCGTCGTCGACCAGTGGCGCGGCCTGATGTTGCCCAAGCTCGGGGCGGACTACCTGAAGTTGCCCAATCTCGACCGGCTGTGTGCCGAGGGCGTCACCTTCCGCAACCATTTCACCCAGGCCGTGCCCTGCGGGCCGGCCCGCGCCAGCCTGCTGACCGGCCAGTACCTGATGAATCATCGCGCGGTGCAGAACACCATTCCGCTGTCCTCGCGCTTCACCAACCTGGCGCACGAGCTGCGGCGCGGTGGCTACGATCCGGCGCTGGTGGGGTACACCACCACGACGCCCGATCCGCGCCACACCGCGCCCAACGATCCGCGTTTCTTCGTGCTTGGCGACATCATGGAAGGGTTCCATTCGGTCGGAGCCTTCGAGAACCGCGACGCCTATTTCGGCTGGGTGGCCAGCCAGGGCTTCGAGATGCCGAAGACACGCGAGGACATCTGGCTGCCGAAGGGCGCGCCGGGCGCCGGTGCGACCGCGCGGCCGGCCGCGATCCCGAAGGAGCTGTCCGACACCGCCTGGTTCACCGAGCGCGGGCTCGACTATCTGCGCGGCCGCGGCGGCAAGCCGTGGTTCCTGCATCTCGGCTATTACCGGCCACATCCGCCGTTCATCGCGCCGGAACCCTACAATTCCATGTATCGGCCCGAGGACATGCCGAAGCCCGTGCGTGCGCCAACCGCGGCGGAAGAGGGCAAGCAGAACGCATTGCTGGACTACTATGTGCGCAACGTGAAGCAGGCGAGCTTCTTCCAGGACGGGAAGGATCTCGGGTCGGACATGAGCGAAGCCGAGGTCGCGCAGATGCGCGCTACCTATTGCGGGCTGATGAGCGAGATCGACGATCATCTCGGTCGCGTGTTCGACTATTTGAAGGAGACCGGCCAATGGGATGACACTCTGATCGTCTTCACCTGCGATCACGGCGAGCAGGGCGGGGATCATTACCTGCTGGGCAAGATCGGCTACTTCGACGAGTCCTACCGCATCCCGATGGTCATCCGCGATCCGCGCGCCGAGGCGGATGCCACGCGCGGCAGCATCGTCGAACGCTTTACCGAGACCATCGACACCATGCCGACCATCCTCGACTGGATGGGGCTACCGGTGCCGCGCCAGTGCGACGGCCGCTCGCTGCTGCCCTTCTGCGAAGGCGCCGCGCCGGCCGACTGGCGGACCGAGGTCCATTACGAGTTCGACTTCCGCGACCTCCATTACAGCAAGCCTGAATCGGCGCTGGGCGTGCCCATGGACAAATGCTCGCTGGCGGTCGTGCAGGACGAGAAGTTCAAGTACGTGCATTTCGCGGCCCTGCCGCCGCTGCTGTTCGATCTCGCGAAGGATCCCGGCCAGTTCGTCAATTGCGCGGCCGATCCCAGCTATGCGGCGGTCGTCGCCGAATATGCCCGCAAGATGCTGGACTGGCGGCTGGGCTTTGCCGAACGGACACTGACGGGCTACCGCGCCACGCCGCAGGGGCTGGAGGTGCGCGCGGCCTGAGCCGGCGCTAAGCTTGGCCTCATGAAAGAGGAAACGTACCGCCGGCCCGTGGCAGGACAGGATCACCCGGCCAACCTGTCGCCCGCCTACAAATCCACCGTCAGCCGCTCGCCGTCGCGGCCCGCGATCGTACTGCCGCATTCGCTGTCGGAGATCACCGGGCCGCTGCTGCGCGAGGAGCGGCTCGATTCGGTCGAGAACGACCTCACGCGCCGGCGCATGGGCGAGCCGCTGGGCGAACGCATCATCGTCCAGGGCCGCGTGCTCGACGAGAACGGCAAGCCGGTCCCCGAGGCGCTGGTCGAGATCTGGCAGTGCAATGCCGCCGGCCGCTATCATCATCCTGGCGACCAGCACGACGCGCCGCTCGATCCCAATTTCTACGGCGGCGGTCGTGCGCGCGCCGATGCCGACGGAAACTACAAGTTCATCACCATCAAGCCCGGCGCCTATCCGTGGGGCAACCATCACAATGCCTGGCGGCCGGCGCACATCCACTTCTCGCTGTTCGGACCGGCCTTCGCGACGCGCCTGATCACGCAGATGTATTTTCCGCAGGATCCGCTGCTGGCCTTCGACCCGATCTACAATTCGGTGCCCGAGGCTGCGCGGGCGCGTCTGCAGGCGGCCTTCGACATGGAGGCGACGCAGCCTCAATGGGCGCTGGCCTATCGCTTCGACATCGTGCTGCGCGGCCGCAACGCCACGCCGATGGAGAACACATGAGCCGCGCCCTGACGCCGTCGCAGACGATCGGCCCGTTCTATTTCGGCACGCTGGCCAATGCCTATCGCCATGACCTGGCAATGCCGGGCGTTGCGGGCGAGCGGATCGAGATCGCGCTCACCCTGCACGATGCCGCAGGCGCGATCGTACCCGATGGGCTGCTCGAGGTCTGGCAGGCCAACAGCCACGGTCGCTACAACCATCCCGAGGATCGCCGAAACCTGCCGCTAGATGCGGGCTTCGAGGGTTACGGTCGCGCTTCCACCGACACGCAAGGCTGCGCGCGGTTCGGCACGGTGAAACCCGGTCGCGTGCCGTGGCCGGCCGGCGGCCTGCAGGCGGCCCACGTCAACATCTCGGTGTTCGCGCGCGGCGTCCTCAATCGTCTGGCGACGCGCCTCTATTTCGATGGCGATCCGGCGCTGGCCGAGGATCCGGTCCTCAAGCTGGTCGAACCGGAGCGCCGCGCCACGCTGATCGCCAAGCGCGATGCCGCGGGCGTCTGGCGGCTCCCGCTCTATCTCGGCGGCCCGAACGAAACCGTTTTCTTCGACTGCTGAGCCCATGACCGTCCGTCTCGTCTCCGCGCTGGGCTCGTCGGCGGCGACCGCCGATTGCTTCGCCGACCTGGCGACCTTGCGCCACATGCTGCGCTTCGAGGCGGCGCTGGCCGAGGCCACCGCAGCGGCGGGCCTGATCCCGAAGCGCGCCGCAACGGTGATCGTCAAGGCCTGCGATCCGTCCTTCTACGATCCCGCGCCACTTGTGGCCGGGGCGCGCCGCACGGCGACCCTCACCGTGCCGGTGGTGAAGGCGCTGACCGAACAGGTGCGCCAGCGGGATGCTAAGGCGGCCGACTATGTCCATTGGGGCGCCACCAGCCAGGACGTGATCGACACGGCCATGGTGCTGCAGCTCGGCGAGGCGCTGCCGCCGTTGCTGAAGGCGCTCGACGGCATCGTCTCGGCCCTGGCGCGCCTCGCGAGGAAGCACCGCGCGACGCCGATGCTGGGCCGTACCCTGTTGCAGCCGGCGACTCCGCTGGCGCTCGGCCAGAAGATCGCCGGCTGGGCCTCCGATATCGACCGCGCGAAGCGTCGTCTCGCGGCGAGCTTTGCGGAAACGCAGATCGTGCAGTTCGGCGGCGCCTCGGGCAGCCTGACGGCGCTCGGGCTGGCGGCCGAGCGCGTGATGAAGGGGCTGGCCCGGCAGTTGAAGCTCACTTTGCCGCCGGGACCGTGGTTCACGCAACGTGTCCGCGTCGCGGCCCTGGCACAGGATTGCGCGCTCGTGGTCGGTGAACTCGCCAAGGCGTCGCGCGACATCTCGCTGATGATGCAAGTCGAAGTGGGCGAGGCGGCCGAGCCGTCGGGCCCCGGTCGTGGCAGTTCGTCCACCATGCCGCACAAGCGCAACCCGGTCAGCGCGGCGCTCATCCTGTCGGCGGCGGCGCGTGCGCCGATGCTGGCCGCGACCATCGTGGCGGCGATGCCGCAGGAGCATGAGCGCGCGCTGGGGGGCTGGCAGGCCGAATGGCCAACCCTCTCTGCGCTGGTCGAGTGCCTGGGTTCCGCGGTCGAGGCGATGGCCGAAGTCGCCGGGGGCCTCGTCATCGACCCCGACGCGCTGCAGGCCAACATGGACGCCGCCGAAGCCGCCGTCCTCGCCGAGCGTGCGACCTTCCTGCTGGCGGCCAGGATGGGGAAGCACGAGGCGCATGCGCTGGTCGAGAAGGCGCTGGCCAAGGGCGGCTCGTTCATCGAGGCACTCGGCCGGCTCGAAAAGGAGCTGGCCGACGAAGCGGCGCTCCTCGGTTATTCGCCCAAGTTCGTCGACCGGCTGCTGGCCGACCTCAAGCGCCGCTGAGCTTAACCCCCTTTGTCATCCTGAGCGGAGCGAAGGATCTCACGCCAGCCAAGGAGTCCTTGGGTCGCTCCGCAAGGTCCTTCGCTCCGCTCAGGACGACAAAGGGCTAAATGTACGCGACCTTCAAAATCTCGATTTCTTCCTCGCCGCCGGGCGTGTTCATTCGCACGACGTCGCCCTCGTGGGCCCGCATGACGGCGCGTGCGATCGGGGAGATCCAGCTTACATGGCCTCGTCCGGGATCGACCTCGTCGACGCCCACGATCTTGATGGTGCGTTCCTCGTCCCTGGAATTCACGTAGGTCACGGTCGCGCCAAAGAATACCTGGTCGGTCTTGGGCCGCTTGGCCGGGTCGACGACCTCGGAGCGTTCGAGGCGCTTGCTGAGGAAACGGAGGCGGCGGTCGATTTCGCGCAGACGCTTCTTGCCGTAGAGATAGTCGCCGTTCTCCGAACGGTCGCCGTTGGCGGCTGCCCACGACACGACCTGCACGACCTCGGGCCGCTCCTTGCGCATCAGAGTCATCAGTTCTTCCCGCATGCGCTCGAAGCCCTGCGGGGTCATGTAGTTCTTCGCGCCGGCCGGCAGTCCGCCCACGTCGTCAGGCAGGTCGTCCTCGTCGCCGTCGTCGCTTTCCTTGGTGAAGGCTTTGCTCATTCCGGTCCTTAATCTATCAAGTCGGGGCCGATGACCACCAGCCCGTCCCCGAATTCACTCCCTCGCATGCAGCGCTCCTCCGGCGAAAGCCGCGTGGCCTTCGACCTGCGGGACGGCCAAACGCGCCTGGGCGACCTCTATCAACGCGACCCCTGCCGGGTCTTGTTCCCGAAGTCCGAGCCGGGCGAACCGCCGCAGGCCGTGATGATCACCACCTCGGGTGGCGTCACCGGCGGCGATGCGCTCAAGATGTCGGTCGAGATCGGGCCGGGCGCCGAGGCCGTCGCGACCACCCAGGCAGCCGAGAAGATCTATCGCGCCTCGCGCGGTAGCGTTGCCTGCACCATCAATGTCGAGGTGCGGGTGGCCGAGGGCGCGACGCTCGACTGGCTGCCGCAGGAAACCATCGTCTTCGAAGGCGCGCGGCTGAAGCGGCGCACGGTCGCCGAGGTGGTCGAGGGTGGCTCTCTGCTCGCCTGCGAGATGGTCGTGCTGGGCCGTGGCGCGTCGGGCGAGCGCTTCACCTCCGGCCTGCTGCTCGATGCCTGGTCAGTGCGCCGTCCCGGGCGCCTCGTTTGGACCGACACCTTGCGGGTCGAAGGCGAGACACCGGACGGCGCCGGTTTTGGCACGGCCAATGCGCTGGCGACGGTGATCGGCGTGTGGGACGCACCGCAGCCGCACTTCGAGAAGGCCCGCGCCCTGCTCGAGACCGCAGACAAGGTGCGGGTGGGCGTCACCGTTGTGAATGGCATCATGGTGGCGCGTCTGCTCGGGGAAGCGACCGCGGTGCGCCAAGCGACCATCCGGTTTCTCACCGAATTCAGGGGCCGCCGACTGCCCCGCGTTTGGCATGTTTGATGCAAACTCCGTCGCGCTATAGTCGGGGTCAACCGGCAGGGGGAAACGGTCTATGAATTTGACGCCGCGCGAGAAGGACAAGCTCCTGGTGGCCATGGCAGCGGTCGTGGCGCGCCGTCGCCTGGAGCGCGGCGTGAAGCTCAACTATCCCGAGGCCGTGGCGCTGATCACCGATTTCGTCGTCGAGGGCGCCCGCGACGGCCGCCCGGTCGCCGACCTGATGCGCGACGGCGCGCACGTGATCTCGCGTGCGCAGGTGATGGACGGCATTGCCGACATGCTGGCCGAGATCCAGGTCGAGGCGACCTTTCCCGACGGCACCAAGC
>JAKFVZ010000756.1 GCA_021732965.1 Reyranella sp. | reverse complement strand
GGCGATGCTCAACTCCCAGAGCGGCGCCCTGGCCAAGGTCCAGATCACCCCACGGGGACGCGAGACGATCAGGACCGCGAACGGCAGTCTGGAAGCGACCCGCTACACCTACACCGGCGACGTCCAGCTGGATCAGTGGTTCGACGACCGCGGTCGCTGGGTGAAGTCCGCTTTCAAGGCTTCCGACGGATCGACGATCGAGTACATACTGCAGGAATGACACCTGCGGATTGTTTCGCGAAACTTCCCGAACTCCTCGCCGACGATACCGATCTCCTGAGACGTGGCCGCTGGCTGAGCGTCGAGTGCCGGGTCGACATCGGCAGCGAGCCCTTCCATCTCACGCTGAAGGACGGCGCCCTTGCCGCCCTCGACCGCGGACCGCGGCTGATGCGGTCGACGGTCTTCACGGTACGGGGCAGCAACGAGGCCTGGCGGCATCACTGGCGCCGCATGCCCGAGCCGGGCTGGCACGACCTGTTCGCGCTCACCAAGCGGGGCGCCGCTTCCATGGAAGGCGACCTGCGCCCGCTGCTGCAGAACCTGCAGTATTTCAAGGACCTGCTGGCGCTGCCTCGCCGGCTGCCGGAGGCCAACTGAAATGGCGCCCGTTCTCGATCCCATGGTCGGCCGCTACGTGCGGCTCGATATCGATGGTACGCCGCATCGAATCTATTTCGAGGAAGCTGGCGAAGGCATTCCCCTCGTCTGCCTGCACACGGCCGGCGCCGACAATCGCCAGTTCCGTCACCTGCTGGCCGATCCGGAGATCACGAGCCGCTATCGCGTGCTGGCCTTCGACATGCCCTGGCACGGCAAGTCGACACCGCCCACCGGTTGGGAGACGACCGAATACCGGCTGACGACGGCTTCCTACACCGCCGCCATTCGG
This sequence comes from Reyranella sp., assembly GCA_021732965.1. Classification (GTDB taxonomy): domain Bacteria; phylum Pseudomonadota; class Alphaproteobacteria; order Reyranellales; family Reyranellaceae; genus Reyranella. The sequence goes on along the minus strand of JAKFVZ010000756.1, from coordinate 9,120 downwards.
GCCTTTTGCCAGGCCATGGAACTGGACAGGCCGGTGGTGATGGGCTGCTCGATCGGCGGCCGCATCGTGCTCAATCTCGCGATCGCCCATGCCGCCGAGTTCCGTGCGCTGGTCGCCCTCGAGGCCGCCGACTTCCAGCAGCCCTGGTACGACACGGCCTGGCTGCATCGTCCCGACGTCCATGGCGGCGAGGTCTGCGCGGCGCTGATCTCCGGCCTGATCGCGCCGCAGAGCCCGCCGGTCAGTCGCCACGAGACGCTGTGGATGTACATGCAGGGCGGGCCCGGCATCTTCAAAGGCGATCTCTATTTCTATCGCGTCGACGGTGACCTGCGCGAGAAGGTGAAGTCGATCGATACCGGCGTCTGCCCGCTCTACCTGCTGACCGGCGAGTACGACTTCTCCTGCACCGCCGAGGACACGCTGCGGACGGCGGCGCAGATCCCCGGCGCCCATGTGCAGGTCATGAAGGAGCTGGGCCATTTCCCGATGAGCGAGAATCCGGCGAAGTTCCGCGAATACATCCTGCCGGTGCTGGCGGAGATTGCGGGCTCCCAACTGTCGTCCTGAGCGCAGCGAAGGACCTGGCGGAGCGAACGAAGTACTGCGTTGCTGGCGTGAGGTCCTTCGCTGCGCTCAGGACGACAAATAAGCTAATGCCGGCTATCGACCACCAGCCGCGTCGCTAACCCCGCGAAGACGGCGCCGAGGAAGTATTGCGGCAGGCGGCGGAAGCGGCCCCGGCCTGCGAAGACGCGGCCGAGGCGGCTGGCGCCCAGGATGACGGCGCCGTTCACTACCAAGCCAATTGCGTTGAGCACTGTCGCCAGCACCATGATTTGCAGCGCGACCGAGCCCGCTTCCGGCTGGACGAACTGTGGGAACAGCGCCAGCACGAACAGGGCCATCTTCGGGTTCAGGATATTGGTCAGCAGCCCCTGTCGGAACATGGTTCCGATGGCGTGACGGGTCGCGCCGGCCTCGGGTGCAGCCGTCACGGCGCCGGATCGCACCGTCTTCCAGGCGAGATAGAGAAGATAGGCCGCACCGGCGTAGCGCACGACGTCGTAGGCGACGGGCACGATCAGGAATAGCTGCGACAGGCCGAACGCCGCCGCCAGCGCGTGGCAGTAGGTGCCGACCTGGATGCCGGCCAGGGTCGCGAAGCCCGCCGCCTTGCCCTGGCTCGCACTGCGCGAGGCGATCAGCAGCATGTCGGGGCCCGGCGTCAGGGTGAGCGCCAGCGCCGCGACGCCGAACAAGGCGAGCGTCGAGAGATCGACCATCAGAGGATCTGGAAGACCTCGTAGACCGGCCCGGTGGGGTCGCGTCGGCCGGTCGAGACGCAGACGATGCGATTGAGGAAGCGGTACTTCTCCGATGCGGTCTCGAAGTACGGCGTGGCGCGGAAGTAATACTGGCTGGGATCGACCTTCTCGCCCTTGTTGAGCTGCTCGAGCACCCAGGCCGGGCCGTGCCGCATGCCGCGATAGCTCATGTAGACGAGATGGCCGTCGTCGGTCTTCAGCGTGAGGCGCACGTCGAGCATCAGGATGCCGTCGCGTCGCTGCAGCAGCCAGTCGCCGGCCGGCGCCGGCAGGACAGTGCCACGCAGTTCCTCGCCCTCGAATGTGCCGCCCGTGACCGTCGCGATGCGGCGGCGGCCATAGGGCGTCTCGCCCACGTCGGTGAAGTTCGGGTCGACCTGCAGGGTCAGCGTGAAGAGATGGGCGGAACGCAGCATTGGTCCGGTCATGGTAATCCTCAAATCTTGGCCGTCCGGCCTTCCCAGTAGGGAGCCCGGAGTTCGCGCTTCATGATCTTGCCGATGGTGCTGCGCGGAAGCGAGTCACGGAATTCGACGGCGACGAGCCGCTGCGTCTTGCTGAGCTGGCCGTTCGCCCATTCGCGCAACGCCTCTTCGCTCAGGGCAGCGCCGTCGCGGCGCACGCACAGCGCCATCGGCGATTCGCCCCACTGGTCGCTCGGCACGCCGATCACCGCGGCATCGATCACGTCGGGATGCTTCAGCAGCAGGACCTCGATGTCGGCGGCATAGACGTTGAAGCCGCCGGAGATGATCATGTCCTTCTTGCGATCGAGCAGGATCAGGAACCCGTCCTCGTCGATCCTGCCCATGTCGCCGGACTTGAAGAACAGGCGGCCCTTCTCGTCGTACCAGAACAGTTCGCGCGTCTTGTCGTCCTGCTTGTAGTAGCCCTTCATCATCATCTCGGCGCGGCCGGCGATCTCGCCGACCTCGCCTTGCGGCAGATCCCTGCCCTGCTCGTCGAGGATCCGGAGCTCGACGCCGAAGCCCGGCGTGCCGACCGTATGGAGCTTGCCGGGATGCAGGTTGGCTTCGAGCATGCAGCTCCCGCCGCCCTCGGTCAGGCCGTAGATCTCGATCAGGCGGCCGGGCCAGCGCTTGACGCAGTCTTCCTTCACCTGCGCCCGGAGCGGCGCGCTGGTCGACAGCTTGGTCTTGAAGGCGCTGAGGTCGTATCTGTCGAATTCGGGATGCGCCAGGATGCGCTGGTATTGCACCGGCACCAGCATCGCATGGGTGACGCGCTCGGCCTGGGCCAGCTCCAGGAACTTCACGACGTCGGACTTGCGCATCAGGATCGACGTGCCGCCGACACCGACTGTCGCCAGGAGCGCGACCAGCGTGGTGTTGGAATAGAGCGGGGTCGACACCAGCGAGATCGTGTCGGGGCCGTAGTCGAAGGCCGGGAACCGGATGGGAAGCTGGCTGCGCAGGGCGTGCGAGTGGAGGATGCCCTTGGGCAGGCCGGTGGTGCCGGAACTGTAGATGATGTTGAAATCGTCGAGCGGCTCGATCGCCGTGGCAAACGGCGCGTCGCTGGCCGGCGCCAGCCAGGCCTCGAAGTCCTGCCAGCCCGGCCGCGCGAAATCGTAGGCGATGCGGCCGCCCTCGACGAGCTTGCCCAGCCGCGCCTCGTAGGGCTCGACCAGCGCGCGATACTGGTCCGACAGGAACAGGACCTTGGCGTCGCAATCGTCGAGCATCTTCTCGAGCGCATCGGCCGCCGCCATGGTCGACAGCGGCACGACGCAGACGCCGGCGCGCAGGCCGCCCATGAAGGTTTCGAGATATTCGATCGAGTTGGCGGCGAGGATGGCGATCTTGTCGCCCCGCCCCAATCCCATCTCCGACAGCCGACGGGCGATCCGGTTGATGCGCCCGTCGAATTCGGCCCAGCTCCGCACCACCCCGTCGCACTTCACCGCAGCCTTGTCCGGATGGCTGCGCGCATGCCGCGCGACCAGGGCCGGGATCGACGTGAAATCGGGAATATCGTCGATGACCGGTTGCGGAACGACAGGCTGGTCGGGGCTCATCGGCCGCGACTTACTTCTTGGGCTCGACCGTCTCGACGGGACCGCCGGCCTTCTTCCAGGCGCCGAAGCCGCCTTCGAAGTGCGCGACCGGCGTCAGGCCCATGTCCTGAGCGGTCTTGGTCGACAGCGCCGAGCGCCAGGCGCCGGCGCAGAAGAACACGAACTTGTTGCCGGTCTGGAAGTAGTCCTTGGCGTAGGGGCTCTTGGGATCGATCCACATCTCCAGCATGCCGCGCGTCACGTTGATCGCGCCGGGGATCGTGCCGTCCCGCCACAGTTCGCGGATATCGCGGATGTCGATGAAGGTGACGCCGGGCTGGCCGTGGATCTTCATCGCTTCGGCCAGCGGCAACGTCTCGATCTGGCTGTTGGCCTCGTCGACCATCTGCTGGACCGTCTTCTTGATCTCGAGCGGCATCGATCTCTCCCTACGCTGCACCTTCGGGCCTTGGTAGCATTTTGGCCCGAACAGGCAAACGACGGCGACGCCGAAGCCGGCTACTTCTTCCTGGTCTTCGCCTTCGTCTCCGGAATGGCCTTCATCTCTTCGAGCCAGATGTCGGGGCTGCCATCGGACGGCGCGCGCCAGTCGCCGCGCGGCGAGAGCGATCCGCCGGACGAAATCTTCGGCCCGTTCGGCACCGCCGAGCGCTTGAACTGGTTGGTGAAGAAGCGCCGCAGGAACAGCGCCAGCCACTTGCGGATCTCCTCCAGCGTGTAGGCGCGCCGCGTGTCCTCTTCCATGTTGGCGGGCCACGCGCCCTTGCCGATGTCGTGCCAGGCGTTCCACGCCATGAAGGCGATCTTCGACGGGCGGTAACCCAGCCGCGTCAGGTAGAAGAGATTGAAATCCTGCAGCGCATAGGGACCGACGAAGCTCTCGGTCGCCTGCACCACGCCCTTCTCGCCAGCGGGAATGAGTTCGGGCGAGATCTCGGTATTCAGGATGTCGTGCAGGATGTCGGCCGTTTCCTTGCTGACGTCGCCCGACGCGGCGACGAAGCGGATCAGGTGCTGGATCAGCGTCTTGGAGACCGAGCCGTTGGGATTGTAGTGGGACATGTGATCGCCCACGCCGTAGGTGCACCAGCCGAGGCCGAGTTCGGAGAGGTCACCGGTGCCGACCACCATGCCGCGCTGCTGGTTGGCCAGGCGGAACAGATAGTCGGTGCGCAGGCCCGCCTGCACGTTTTCGAAGGTGATGTCGTAGACCTTCTCGCCGCGGCCGAACGGATGGCCGATATCGGCCAGCATCTGCGTCGCCGCCGGCTTGATGTCGATCTCCGCCGCCGTGACGCCCAGCGCCTTCATCAGCCGCCAGGCATTGGTGTGGGTTTTGTCGGACGTGCCGAAGCCCGGCATCGTGTAGGCGAAGACGTTCTTGCGGCTGAGGCCGAGGCGATCCATCGCCCGGCAGATGACGATCAGCGCATGGGTCGAATCGAGACCGCCCGACACGCCGATGACGGCATTCTCGGTGCGGCTCGACTGCAGGCGCTGCGCCAGTCCCTGGACCTGGATGTTGTAGGCCTCGTAGCAATTGTCGCGCAGCTTGGCCGGATCGGACGGCACGTAGGGGAAGCGCTCGATCGCGCGCTCCAGCGCCACGCTGTTCTTGGGCGGATCGAAGGCGAACGGCAGTGTCCGGAAGCGCTCGACCCTCTCCTTCTCCTGCAGCGCGCAATCGGCGAAGCCGTTGTAGCGCAGGCGCTCCTGACGGATGCGGCCGAGGTCGACGTCGGCCTGGATCATCGTCGAGTCCTTCTCGAAGCGCGCGGACTCGACGAGCTGGTCACCGATCTCGTAGATCGCGGCGTGGCCGTCCCAGGCGAGATCGGTCGTCGATTCGCCTGGCCCCGACGCCGAATAGGCGTAGGCCCCGACGGCACGCATCGACTGGCTGCCGCACAGCAGCCGCCGTGCCTCGGCCTTGCCGATAGTGATGTTGCTGGCCGACAGGTTGACCAGCAGCTCGGCGCCGGCGAGGGCGGCATGGCTCGACGGCGGGATCGCCACCCAGACGTCCTCGCAGATCTCGACGTGGAAGGTGAGATCGATGCCGGCCGCCTTGAAGAGGAGATCGGTGCCGAACGGCACTGTCTCGCCCAGCAGCTCGACCTCGTGACCGAGCACGTTGGCGCCGGAGATGAAATGGCGCTTCTCGTAGAACTCGCGATAGTTCGGCAGGTAGGTCTTCGGCACCACGCCCAGCACCTTGCCGCGATGGACGACGACGGCGGTGTTGTAGAGGCGGCCCGAGACGCGCAGCGGCGCGCCGACGATCAGGACGGGGAAGAGCTTGCGCGAGGCCTCGACGACCCTGGCGATCGAGCGCTCAACCTCGTCCAGCAGCGCGTCCTGCAGCAGCAGGTCCTCGATGGCATAGGAGGACAGGCCGAGTTCGGGGAAGACCATGACGGCGGCACGCGCCTTGTCGCCCTGCGCTGCGAGCTTCAGCGTCTCGCTGAGATTGTAGGCGGCATCGGCCACGCGGGTGCGCGGCACGCAGCACGCCACGCGCACGAACTCATGGGAATAGAGCGAGTAGAAATCGGACATCGGGCCTCCAGCCATTCCCTACTGGTGCCTCGGAGTGCGCTGCCAATCAAGAGGTTAGCCAGAAGGTCCTGCAGGCGATTCAGTCCTTTGGCAGTCGTCTAACCCAGATCAACCGCAAGCTCCTCGGGCCAGACTTTAGCGAGTGCAAGATTGTGTTTCAGAGACCGCGCTCCAACATGTATGCTTCCAGCATGATTCGAAGGTTCCACATCAACAATTTTAGGTGCCTGCAGAATTTTGGGCTACCACTCGCTGGTAAACCGTCAGTCTTGTTGATCGGCCAGAATGGCGCTGGAAAGACAACCGTCGGTTATGCGCTAGAGATTCTGCAAAGAATTGCACGCGGCACAAATCGAGTTGGCGAACTAGTGAAGCCACGGGATTTCACTCGCGGCCACACCGATTCTCCCATGCGCTTTGAGCTTGAAGTTGAGCTGAATGCCAATGTATTCAGCTATTCCCTCGCGCTTGAGTATCCTCCGGGATTTCGAGAGTTACGAGTTCTTGAAGAGAAACTCTTAGTGAATGGCGATATCGTTTACTTACGAGAGATCGCTCAGGTTCGACGCACAAGACAAGACAGATAGGCAGACTTTAGGATTGACTGGCATCTAATTGCTTTGCCAATAGTTCAACACCAATCCACTGATGATCCTCTGTTTGTTTTTCGGCAGTGGCTGGCAAACACTCTGATACTTCGTCCTATGCCGAGCCTCATCCGAGGCGATTCGGAACAAGACACCCTTCAGCCAAACATCCAGGTAACCAATATTGGCGAATGGTTTTCCGGCATTATTTCATCTGTTCCGTCGGCGTACACGCGGATCGACAGCTATCTCAAAGAAGTAATGCCGGACCTCATAGATATTACTAATCCAATCATAGGTAGAGAAGCTCGCAGTCTTACATTGCAATTCGCCAACGAAACCGCACAGACGAAATTGCCGTTCGAGTATCTTTCGGATGGAGAGAAATGCTTCGTGATTTTTGCGTTAGCGATTGCAGCGAACAATGCATATGGTCCGCTGCTGTGTTTCTGGGACGAGCCAGATAACTACCTAGCTCCGTCTGAAGTTGGGTTGTCCGTAATGGCACTCCGGAAGGCGTTTCAAAAAAGCGGACAGTTGATAACGACTTCTCACAACCCCGAAGCAGTCAGACGATTCTCTGATGAGAATACTATCGTCCTTTATCGAAACGGGCACCTCGAACCCACGATTGCGAGGACAATTGATGATTTGCGCTCAAGCGGGGAGCTAAAAGGCGATCTTGCAGACGCACTTGTTCGCGGTGACATTGGAAATGGTCGCTAATAAATTTCTTGACCATGTTTTGGTGTTTCCTGAGGACGACGCCAATCGTCAAATTGCCAACGGATTTGAGCTGGAACTATTCAATCGGCAAGTTCAAGTCATTCCAGAAGCGGGCGGATGGGGTCGAGTACGCGACAGGTTCGCGGAAGTTCATATCGATCTGATGCGCAAACTTCCCAAACGCTTCATGATTTTGCTGGTCGACTTTGACGGCAACCCCGCACTGCGTTTGCGCGCGATACAAGAGGTAATCCCCGAGGACCTTGCAAATAGGGTTTTTATATTGGGCGCACATAGTGAACCAGAGGCTTTGAAACGCGCCGGACTTGGTTCTTATGAAACCATCGGCAAGGCTTTGGCAAATGACTGCCAGAATGGAACAGAGCATATTTGGGGGCACGAACTGCTTCAGCACAACCAGGCTGAAGTTGCCCGTCTTCAAGAAATGGCCTGCCGTATACTTCTTCGTGCCTGATTTGTAGCTGGCTTGCCCAAATCAGCTCATCTGCAGATCTCAGAAATTTGGATCCCTCAGTATTTCTGGATCCGGGCTAACAGAGCCAACGGTAACTTTGGGGAACTCAGCGGACTATCTGCCTGACGTGAAGGCAGCATCATTGTCAGCCGAAAAACGCTACAGAATTGACGCCGCCACTGTGCCGCGACCAATCCGCTCAAATTCTCGCCGACACCGATTTCATCGATGCCGGAAAGAAGGGGCGATGGTGGGCGCGACAGGGATCGAACCTGTGGCCACTGCCATGTCAAGACAGTGCTCTACCGCTGAGCTACGCGCCCATCACCTGCTGCTGCCGGGGTCGAAACCATCCGGTAGCGCGGAAGCCCGGTCGTCTACATCGCGGGAAACGGATTGGCAAGAGCGCGAAGCGTGACGCGCCCGGTTCCAGCGGCTATGACCGTTGAATGGATTTTCTTCCGGTCCTGCCCGACCACGAGGCGCTGGATTGCCGGCTGCCGGCCCACCAGACGGTTCCAGTGGTCGTCGCGTCGCCGCATAGCGGCTCGACCTATCCCGCAGCCTTTCTCGAGCAGGCGGCCGTTCCGCTCTCCGCGCTTCGCCGCGCCGAAGACGCCTTCGTCGACGAGCTTTTCGCCGCCGCCCCATCGCTCGGCATGCCGCTCCTCGCGGCGCGTTTCCCGCGCTCCTATGTCGATGCCAACCGCGAGCCCTACGAACTGGATCCCGGGATGTTCGAGGGGCCGCTGCCCCGTCCCCTGAACCACCGCACCACGCGTGTGGCGGCGGGCCTGGGCATGATCCCCCGCGTCGCGGCCAGCGGCGAGGCGATCTATCGCGGCCGCGTGCCGGCAGAAACGATCGAGCACCGCCTGGAGACCTGCTGGCGTCCCTATCACCAGACGCTCTCCCTGCTGGTCGAGAACACCTACAGTACATTCGGCGGCGCCCTGCTGATCGATGCCCATTCGATGCCCTCCTCGGTCTCCAGCCTCGGCTCGCGCGACCGGGACCACCGGGTCGACATCGTGCTGGGCGACAATCACGGCGAGGCCTGCGCTCCCGAACTCGTCACCGCGGCAGAGCGCTGGTTTCGCGCACGGGGGCTGCGCGTGCTGCGCAACCAGCCCTATGCCGGCGGTTTCACGACGCAACGCTACGGCCGGCCAGCGCTCGCGCGCCACACGCTCCAGATCGAGATCAACCGGGCGCTCTACATGGACGAGGCGCGGCACGAGCGATTGCCGGTGGCCGGCGTCTTTGCCCGGCTGATTACCGGTCTCCTAGAGGAAATGGGCCAGCAGGCCCGGGAAACGCTGCAGCCTCGGCCCCTGGCGGCCGAATAGGGCGCGCGTCGAGGCGCTCAGCCGATTGGGCAAAAAAAGGGGCCGTGACAAGCACGGC
>JAKFVZ010000599.1 GCA_021732965.1 Reyranella sp. | reverse complement strand
GACACCGACCGAGCCGCCGCCGGGGGGCGTGGTCGTCGTGGCGCCACCGCCGACCGATGCGCCACCGCTGGTCGCGCCACTGCTAGTGCCAGCGCTGCCGCCCGCGCTGGCGCCACCACCGGCGCTCTGCGCCATGGCAGAGCCTCCGATGAGAAGTGTCGCCGCGGTGATCGCAATGAGCTTCTTCATGAGTTCCTCCTTGATTGGTTCGATACAGGAGAAACTGCCCGTCGCGGCGATCGTTGCCGCGAACTCAACTTTCCAAGAATCGCCGCGTTTCGGACACGGCATCGGCAAGCCCGGTGCGCTCGACGACGACGCCAGGCGGAAAAGCGCTGAGCAAGCGGCTGGGCAAACGTGAATCGAGCATCACGAACACGCCGCGATCGTCGCTGCGCCGAATGAGCCGTCCATAGGCCTGCTTGAGACGCAAGCGCGCCAGCATGTCGTCATATCCGTTCGCGCCCGCACCGGCGGCTTTCCAGTGTGCCTTGCGCGCGCGATGAAGGATGTCCGGGCGCGGCCAGGGTACACGATCGAACACGATCAGGCGCAGCGAGCGGCCGGGCACGTCGACGCCATCGCGCACCGCATCGGTCCCCAGCAGGCAGGAATGCTCTTCGGCACGGAAGATATCGACCAGCGTGGCGGCGTCCATGCCGCCGACATGCTGGGCGTAGAGCGGCAGCCCGGCTTCTTCGAGCGTTGTCGCGATGCGCTGGTGGACGGAGCGCAGGCGGCCGATCGCGGTGAAGAGGCCCAACGCGCCGCCGCCCGACGCAAGGAACAGCTCGCGATAGGCCGCCGCCACCTGGTCGGCATCGTCGCGCTTCACGTCGTTCACGACCAGCACCTTGGTCGCGTTGGCATAGTCGAACGGCGAGGCCATCGCGGCGCGGATGGCCGGCATGGCGAGATGCTTCGTGCCGGTGCGCGCCTCGGCGACGGTCCAGTCGGCCTGGCGCGTGGCATCCTCGTCGTTGGCGGCCGGTGGAACGCCGAGCGAATCGCGCAGCGTGGCCGATGTGATGACCGCGCCGTGGGCGGGCCGGATCACCGCATTCACGAACGGCTCGGCGGGATCGAGATAGTGTCGGTACATGCCGACGTCGTATTCGCGGCTCTGCACGCGCTCCACGCCGAACCAGTCGACGAAGGCGGGATCGGCATCGTCGTGCAGGCCGCGCAACATGGCGCGCCAGGCTTCGAGCGTGAGTTCGCAGCGGTTGGTGAGCGACCGCGCCAAGCCTTCGATTCGCGAGCGCTGGCTGGAGTCGAGCTTGTCGGCCTCGCCTTCGAGCTTCGCGCGCAGCGCCTGGCGCAGCCGTCGCACCGGCTGCAGCATCTTCTCCAGCGTCTCGGCGAGCTGGTCGGCCGCCTCGATCAGCCCGGGATTGAGCGGCCGCACGTCGCATTCCTGGCCGAAACCCTGGCCGTCGGTGGCCGACCGCGCACGCACCTGCTGGCGCACCAGCGCCAGGAATTCCTCGGCCGGGCCAAGCACCGTGCCGTCGGCCAGCCGCGTTTGCCAGTTGGGCGAAGGGAGTTGCTGCGCGAGATCGAGCAGGCGGCGCAGCGCGTTTTGCGCTTCGACATCCTCGCCCAGCAGATCGCTGAGGCGACGCTCCAACCCGCGCGCGCGACTGCCGCGGCGTCCCTCGGCGCCCAGCAGCCAGCGCCGCAGGTCCGAGGCCTCGACGCCGCTGAGATGCGCGCCGAATGCGCCGTCGGCGGCATCGAACAGGTGATGGCCCTCGTCGAACACGTAGCGCAGCGGTCGCGTGGCGTCGTCGAGCCCGCCCATCGCCGCCTGCATCATCACCAGCGCGTGGTTGGCGATGACGATGTCGGCCTGGCGCGCGCGGCGGATCGTGCGTTCGACGAAGCACTTCCGATAGTGTTCGCACGCCGAATAGATGCATTCGCCACGCCGGTCGGCCAGACGTTGCACGCGGCTGCGTCCCACCAGATCGAGCAGCCACGCCGGCAGGTCGCCGCCGATCATGTCGCCGTCGCGGCTGGCCAGTGTCCAGCGCGCCAGCAGGCCGAGGCCGACTGCGTTCTCCGGCACCAGGCCGGTGCGCATCACCGCTTCCTGGAAATTCAGCAGGCAGAGATAGTTCTCGCGCCCCTTGCGGATGACGACGCGCCGTCGCTTCTCCGCCGAATCGCGATGCAGCCGGTCGAGCTCGTTGTCGATCTGGCGCTGCAGGTTGCGGGTGTAGGTCGAGATCCACACCGGCGCGCCGTTCTTCTCGGCCCACAGGCTGGCGGGCGCGACATAGCCCAGCGTCTTGCCGACGCCGGTGCCGGCCTCGACCAGCACGACATGCGGCTTGTCCTCTTCCTCGCGCGGCGCGAAGGCCTCGCTGGCGGCCGAGGCATAGTCGCTCTGGGTCGGCCGTGCCTCCGCCATGTTGGCGCCCGCCGAAATGAGCTGCGCCAGCCGCAGCCGCGCCTCGCGCGGTTCGACCGGTTGGCTGCCGGGCGGCGGCGCAGGCGGCGGCTCCTCCCAGACGGGCAAGGTCTTCCAGACGTCGAGGCCTGCGCCCGGTCGCGGCTTCTTCGCGCCGGCATCGATGCCGAGCGCCGCCAGTACCGCGTCGCCCCAGTTCCATTGGCCGCGCGCCATGGCGAGCGCCGTGTCCTTCATCTCGGGCGAGGCGAGGGCCGCCATGTCGTCGAGTTCGTCGATCAAGGCGCCGGCGATCCGGGGCAGGGCGGCCAGTTCGTCCTCCGGCGTCGACGGCACGGCGAGACCGAGGACTTCGCAAAGACCGCGAACGGTCGGCAGGCAGAAGCGTGCCGGCCGCACGAAGGCGAAGAGTTCGAGCAGATCGTATGCCGGAAGGTCTTCCAGGCCGAGCCGCGCCGCGACGGCGGGCGCGTGACAGACCAGCGGCAGGTGTCCGGCGGCCCGCAGGCTCGCATCGGCACCCGACAGGCGCTCGACCGTTCCGTCAGCCGCGCGCCACAGAGCGCCGCGCGAAGTCGCGACCAGGGCGGGCCAGGAAGAGGTCGCGGGGATCGTCACCGGTCGGTGAATAGCACAGGCCAATTGTCCGGTGCAGCGACCGTCGGTTGCCCCTAGAATCAGGCGCCATGAAACCACCGCCCGTCGTCAAGAAGACCACCGCCGTGTTTCACCAGTCCGGGGCCCTGCAGGTGGGCAAGGGCAAGATCACCGGCATCATCGCACTCACCCTGGGCGGGCTTGCCGTGCTGGCGGTGCTGGCCTTTCATTTTCCCGAGTATTTGACGACGCCGGACCTGCGCAAGAAGTACGATGTCGGCTTGCTGCGCCAGGTGCTGCTGGTCGGCATGGTGATCGCGGGCGGCATGGCGATCGCCAACCTGGTCCAGCGTCGCAATCGCTGGCTGAACGCCACGGCGCTGGCGTTGATCGCGCTGGCGGCGGCGATGGGCGGCCATCGCGTGCCGGTGTCGGACTTTCCCGACAACACGCCGTACATCGGCCTCGACTGGTTCATCCTCGACCTGCTCGGCTCGAGCATGATCTTCATCCTGATCGAGAAGCTGGTGCCGCTGCATCGCGACCAGCCCGTGTTCCGGCCGGGCTGGCAGACCGACTTCACACATTTCATCGTGAACCACCTGCTGGTGGGCCTGGCGCTGCTGATCGTGAACTATGCGATCCACAGCCTGTTCGGCTGGCTGGTCTGGCCGCCGTTGCAGAAGTGGGTGGGCGGCCTGCCGTTCTTTGCAGCACTTTTCCTGGTGCTGCTGGTCGCCGACCTGGTCCAGTACTGGACGCATCGTGCCTATCACGAGATCCCGTTCCTCTGGCGCTTCCATGCCGTGCACCACAGCGCCGAGTACATGGACTGGATGGCCGGCTCGCGGCTGCATCTGTTCGAGCTGCTGACGACGCGCGTGTCGATCCTGGGCGTGCTCTATGTGCTGGGCTTCAGCCAGGCCGTGACCGACGTTTACATCGTGATCGTGGGCTTCCAGGCGGTGTTCAACCACGCCAACGTCCGCCTGCCGGCGATCTTCGGCAAGGCGCCATTGAAGTGGCTGATCGTGACGCCGGACTTCCATCACTGGCACCACAGTTCGGAGCGCGAGGCGATCGACCGCAACTATGCCGCCCACTTCGCCTTCATCGACTACATCTTCGGCACCGCGGTGAAGTCCGACCGGCGCTTCCCCGGCAAATATGGCGTGCTGGGCGACTACATGCCGAACGGCTTCGTGCGCCAGCAGCTCTTCCCCTTCACCTGGAAGGGCTGAAGGCACGCTGTCTGGCGTCGGCCACCAGCGACAGCATGGCGGCGAAGACGAGAGCGGCGACGGCGGCGAGCAGCGGCGTCGCGAGGCTGCCCGTCGCCTCATAGACGTATCCGGCGAAGGCGGGCCCCAGGATCTGCCCGACGCTGAACGAGACCGTCATCAAGGCGATGCGGCCGCGTGGGTCGCCGCCGCTCGAACGGGTCGCGACGAGGCCGAGCGCCGTCAGGCTGACGAAGGTACCGCCCACGAACACCGCCGAGACCAGGATGCTCGCTGGATGCAGCCACAGCGCACTGGCCGCGACGCCCATCGCCTCGACCACGCAGGCCACGGCATAGATGCGCAGGACGCCCCAGCGGCGGCCAAGCGCCGTCCACAGCACCACAGACGGCGCGGCACAGAGACCGAACAGGACCCAGATGTACGATTCGAGATGGGCGAGCGACGGCGTCCCGCGCACCATGTCGACGATGAAGGTGGCGGTGATGACGTAGCCAAAGCCGAACAGTCCGTAGGCGCCCAGCAGCGCCACGAAGTCCGGTGTCAGGCGCGCGCCGTCCGGTTTTTGCGCGGGCTGGGCGGTCGGCTCGTCGCGCGGCACCAACACGACGACGGCGAGGGTCGCGCCAGCGGCGAGGGCGGCACTCGCGAACCACAGCGTCGTCCACGCGGCGCCCGCATTCAGGAGAAGCGCCACGACCGCCGCTGAGGCGGCGATACCGACGCCGACGCCCGCGAAATGCACGGCCGAGAGCGCGCCGTTTCCGGTCGCGGTCAGCCGGTCGATCACCAGCGCCGAGCTGAAGATCAGCGCGAAGGCGCTGGCAGCGCCTGCCATGAACCGCAGGGCGAGGAAAGCCGGCATCGTCGTGGCGAAGCCCATGCCGAAGAGACAAATCGCAGTCGCCGCGAGCGAAGACAGCAGCCAGAATCGGCGGCTGCCCGGCAGGCGCACCGCTGCCACCACCGCGCCGGCGAGGTAGCCCACGAAGTTCGCCGAGGCGATCAGACCGGCCTGCGACTTGGTGAGCGGGATGGCCTCGACCATCGGCGGCAGGATGGGCGTGTAGACGAAGCGTCCCACGCCCATGGCCGCGGCCATCGCCAGCAGGCCGCCGAGACTGAGCAGGAAAGGGCTTCTGTGCATGGCAGGCGCGGCACTTTGGGACGTTGGTGCAATTGACGCAAATCGCCCTCGCACCTAGTTTCGCCGGTTCATGTCCCAGATCGATCGCACACTTGCCGAGGCCGCACGCGCGTGGCCATTTGAAGAAGCCCGCAAGCTCGTCGCCCGCACCGGCGGCAAAGCGCCGGGCAAAGGCTATGTGCTGTTCGAGACCGGCTACGGCCCGTCGGGACTGCCGCATATCGGCACGTTCGGCGAGGTCGTGCGCACGACGATGGTGCGGCAGGCGTTCCGCCGCCTGTCCGACGTGCCCGCGCGCCTGTTCTGCTTCTCGGACGACATGGACGGGCTGCGCAAGGTCCCCGACAACGTCCCGAACAAGGAGATGCTGGCGGCCCATCTCGGCAAGCCGCTGACCGCGGTGCCCGATCCCTTCAGCAACGAGCATCCGAGTTTTGGCGCGGCGAATAACGCTCGCCTGCGCGCCTTCCTCGATTCGTTCGGCTTCGAGTACGAGTTCCAGTCGGCCACCGATTGGTACAAGTCCGGCCGCTTCGACACGATGCTGCTTGCGATGCTGCGCCACTACGACGAGGTCCAGTCGGTCATGCTGCCGACGCTCGGTGAGGAGCGCCGCGCGACCTATTCGATCTTCCTGCCGATCTCGCCCAAGACCGGCCGCGTGCTGCAGGTGCCCGTCATCAAGACCGACGCCGATGCCGGCACGATCGTCTATCGCGACGAGGACGGCTCGATGGTCGAGACGCCGGTGACTGGCGGCAACGTCAAGCTGCAGTGGAAGGCCGACTGGGCCGGCCGCTGGTTCGCGCTCGACGTCGACTATGAGATGTACGGCAAGGACCTGATCCCCTCGGCCGAGCTTTCAGCCAAGATCGTTCGCATCCTGGGCGGCAAGCCGCCGGAGGGCTTCAACTACGAGCTCTTCCTCGACGAGGAAGGCAAGAAGATCTCCAAGTCGAAGGGCAACGGCCTCTCGGTCGAGGAATGGCTGCGCTATGCCTCGCCCGAATCGCTGTCGCTCTACATGCATCAGCAGCCGCGCCGTGCGAAGCGACTGCATTTCGACGTGATCCCGCGCGCCATCGACGATTATCTCTCGCTGGTCGAGAAGCTGCCCAAGGAAGAGCCGGCGCGTGCGCTGGAGAATCCGGCCTGGCACATTCACGACGGCACCGCGCCCGCCAACTCGGCGGCCGGCGTCACCTTCGGCATGCTGCTGAACCTCGCGGGCGTTGCGAACACCGAGGACAAGGACGTCCTCTGGCAATACCTGCGCCGCTACGTGCCCGGCGCGACGCCGGAAAACGCTCCCTATCTCGACCGGCTGCTGGCCGGCGCGGTCGCCTATTACCAGGACTTCGTGAAGTCCTCGAAGAAGTTCCGCCTGCCCACCGACCGCGAGCGGCCGGCGCTCGAGGACCTGCTCGCGACGCTGCGCGGCATGTCCGAGGACGCCACCGCCGAGGCCATCCAGGAAGAGGTGTACGAGGCCGGCAAGCGGCACTTCGCCAAGGAAGAGCTGCGCCAGTGGTTCAAGACGCTCTACGAGGTGCTGCTCGGCAGCGAGCAGGGGCCGCGCATGGGCGCCTTCATCAAGCTCTACGGTCGCGACAACGTCGTGAAGCTGATCGAACGCGCGCTGGCCGGCGAGGATCTGGGCAAGGCAGCGTAGGATTGGCGTTATGAGCGACGGCGTTGTCTTCGACTACCTCAATCCCGATATCCCGCCCGGACTACGGTTGCTCGACGTCCCGTTGATCCGCGCCAATCGCGACACGATCAAAGGTTATGGCGAGGTCGTGCGTGACCCGAAGAAGCAGAAGATCGAGATCGTGCCGTGGCCGCTCAACGGCTCACGCAAGCTCGATGCCGGTACCGGCATCGAGGGCGGCACGACCGAAGGCATCTTCACCTGCGAATGGCGGGGCAACGAGCTGATCGGCCGCAACGAGGCGGTCGGCGGCCACTACGTCATCGGCTTCCGCGACCTTCCCGAGAAGGCCCAGCCCGGCGTGAAGCTCAGCAGGGGCCGCGTACTGCTGTGGCATTGCAACTATCATCCCGACGGCGGCCAGCTCTTCTGGCCTCTCGACGGCAAGCCGTTCGTCGTGCCGGTGGCGCTGCCGGGCGACGACCTTCAGCCCGAGACCTTCAAGGCCTTCTGGTCGGACGGCAGCGTCGGCATCTACATCCATCCGGGCATCTGGCACGAGGGCGTGTTCCCGGTGCACGAGCAGGGCCGCTTCTTCGACAAGCAGGGCAAGGTTCATGCGCGCGTGAGCTGCGACCTCGCGCGCGAGTTCGGCGTGCTGCTCAACGTCCCGCTGCCGCTGGGCTGAAGCCCGCCGCGGCCTTGAACACCCTGGACAGGGCGGCAATCGCTTCAGGCCGTTCGATTGCGGCCTCATCCTGGGCCATCATCTCCCACACCGCTCCTTCCACGGCGGCGAGCGCCACGGCGAGCTGCATGGGTTCGGTGGTCCCCGCGCCGGCTGCGGCGAACTTGGCCTGAAGGGCCGGAACGAACCGGCGCGCTTCCTCGATGATCGTCTGGCGACCCTGTACTTCGGGCAGCGCGTCGCGCAGCGCCAGCGAGACGTCGAGCCCCTTGCGCTTCTCGATCACGAAGGCGGCGATCGCGCGGTCGACGGCCTCTTCGGGCATTGCGACGTTCGAGAGGTCGGCGGCGAGGACCGCTGCCAGGTAGGTGCGGGTGCGCTGGCGGATGATCTCGACGGCGATGGCGTTGCGGTTGGGGAAGTACTGGTAGAGCGAGCCGACCGAGACACCGGCCAGCGCCGCGATCCGCGTCGTCGTGCACGCGGCCCATCCGTCCTGTCGCAGAATGCGAATGGTCGCCTCGACGATGGCATCCACCGTCACGGTCGAGCGCGTCTGGGTGGGCTTCTTGCGCGGTTTCAGGGCGGTCGGCACGGCGCGGCTCCGATGCGAATGGACGGTCGGCAGGCTGGTTTCCATTTTCAATGGACGTCAGCCGGAGTCAAAGAAATGACCGCCCTTCATCTCGTCACCGGAGCCACCTCGGGCATCGGCCTCGAACTCGTGCGCTTCCTGCTCGCGGACCCCGCGACCCATGTCATCGCCGGTGCCCGCCGGCCCGCGGAAGCGTCGGCGCTGCGCGGCGTCGCGGAAGCAAGTCGCCTGGACATCCTGCCGCTCGATCTCTCCTCGCTCGCCTCGACGGTCGCATTCGCCGACGCGGTGGCGATGCGCCTCGAGGGCAGGCGTCTCGCGTCCCTTGCCGCCAATGCCGGCGTCCAGAACGTGGGGGCTCCGCACATGACGGTCGACGGCTACGAGGAGACCCTGCAGGCCAACTGGCTGGCGCACGCGGTGCTGATCGAGCGGCTGCTGCCGTTCCTCGAGCCGGGCGCGCCGGTCGCCTTCACCGCGAGCGGCACGCACGATCCCGCCGTTGCCAGCGCCCGCCTGTTCGGTTTCCGGGGCGGTATCTATCGGGGAATCGAGCGGGTGGCGCGTGGAGAACTCGACGACAGCGTGTCCGCCAAGCAGCAGGGCATGGACCGCTATGCCACGTCGAAGCTCGTTGCCATCCTGCATGTCTATGCCCTCGCGCGCAGCGCGCCGGCCGGAGGTGCGCGCTGGTTCGCCTTCGATCCCGGCCTGATGCCGGGCACGGGGCTGGCGCGCGACCGCTCCGCCGTCGAACGCTGGGCCTGGTCGAACGTTCTGCCGGTGGTCGCGCGGGCGATGCCCGGCGCCAGCACGCCGCGCCGCTCGGCCGAGACCTACGCACGGGTGCTGACCGGACGCCTGTTCCCGCAGGACAGCGGCGTGCATCTCGATTTTTCCGGCAGGAGGACGGAAAGCTCGGTCGATTCCAACCGACGCGACTGGCAGGACGAGGTCGCCGCGTTCGCACGCACGACGACTCAGGACTGGCGACCAGCCACTCTGGAGACGGCGTCGAGGTAGGCGACGATCATCCGCACGATCTCGTCTTCGAAACTGCGGCTGGCCAGGAACGGCTGTTCCTCCAGCACGGCGGCGCGCACGACTCCCATGAGGCTGCGCGATACCACGAACACCTGCTCGCGGGTGAGGGGCCCCAGCAGCGAGTTCGGACCGCGCCCGACGGCTTCGCCGGCGCGGGCAATGAAGGCCGCTACGGGCGCCATCAGGGCGATGCCGCCGTCCTGCGAGAGGATCGCCTGGATCACCGCCTTGCGCGCCCGTTGCCGGCCGCGGAACGCATGGACGATTGCCCGGACCATTGCGCGAATGCGTCCTTCGACCGATGGATCGATCTCACCCTGCAGCGCACGCGCGACGTCGGCGAGAGCGGCTTCCATCTCCCTGCGGGCCAGCGCCATCACGAGTGCATTCTTGTCGGCGAAGTACTGATAGAGCGTGCCGATGCTGACGCCGGCCCGTTCGGCCACCGCGTTGGTGGTGAAGGCGGCCAGGCCGCCTTTCTCCAGAATCTGAGCCGCCGCCTCGACGATCGACGCGACGGTCTGCGTCGCGCGTGCCTGACGCGGCATTCTTCTTTTGGATTCAAGGGTTTGGCGGCGAGCGGACATGACGGCACCGGGCAGCGGAAGGCGAGTGAGGGAATATGAGCATCGCTCATATATTCGACGGCGGCAAACAAGGAGGCTGTCGTGCAGGCATTCGCCACTCTCTATC
>JAKFVZ010000415.1 GCA_021732965.1 Reyranella sp. | reverse complement strand
CCGGTCGCCCTGGAGATCCGCGCCGAGCTGCCCAAGACCCCGGTCGGCAAGCTCTCGAAGAAGGAACTCAAGGAAGAAGAGCGGGCCAAGGCGCAGTCGAAGGCTGCATAAGCATCTCGTATTCCTATCCCCCTTGGGGGGAGAGGATGGTCAGGTGACACGGCGAAATCGAGGGTTCGAGACAATTTTGCCATGCCTCCTACAGTATCCAACGAACGTCTTGCTGATCTGCTAATCGATCCTCGGGAGGATCTCGATTTCGAGATCAAGAGCTGGCTGGATATCCGCAACGACAACGATGCGAAAGCAACGCTAGCCAAAGCGATGTTGGCGCTTGCGAATCATGGCGGAGGGTTCGTGGCTCTTGGCTTACAAGAGCATCAAGGGAGGGTGATCGAAGCGCCCGGTCGACCTGCAACGTTCGATACCTACAACCAGGATCTTATCAACGGTATCGTCCAAAATTATGCAGATCCAGCGTATCATTGCGCCGTTCATTTGGTGCCTGATCGAGCAGGATCCCTTTTCCCAATAGTAGTTGTGCCTGGTGGGCATCGAGTGCCCGTTAGAGCACGGCGATCCGGCCCTCACGGCAACATCGTCGAACAGAATACGATATACATTCGTAAGCCCGGACCTCGAAGCGAGGCACCGCAGAATTCACAAGAATGGGATGGCCTATTAGCTCGCTGCCTAAGCAACCGGCGAGATGAGATGTTCGATCAGATTCGCGACCTAATAGTAGGCGCGGTCCCTCAAGCAGCACCTCAAGCGGCACCGGCCCGATTGGATCAATGGAGTGAAAGCAGCTTGGCTCGTTGGCGTTCCCTAGTCGCGCCTTTGCCCCCGACTGCTGGCCCTCGTTGCCCTCACGGCTACTATTGGTTTTCCTACGAGATCGATGGTGAGCGTCGCTCTATGCGTTCCGCGGAACTTCCAGAATTGCTCCGCGCCAGCGTCGTGCGGCATACTGGGTGGCCGCCATTTTGGTATCCGACTCGTTCGGGCATTGAGCCCTACCCAATCGATGGGCTCGTTGAATGTTGGCTTGGGCGAGACCCTGAGACACCTCTCGAAGATCAGGACGCGGCTCACTCAGATTTTTGGCGCATCTCGCCTGAAGGCCTAGCCTTTCTATTGCGCGGCTACCAAGAAGATGGAATGGAGATGCAGACAGGTGGCCGCCCCGCTATTGAGCCTGGAACAGTGTTCGATATCACATTGCCTGTCTGGCGCGCAGGCGAAGCGATGCTTCACGCTGCACGCCTTGCACAGAATCTCATTGTCGGTCCTGCAAATATTACTTTTGTAGCTCATTTCCAAGGTCTGGCTGGCCGCGCACTTACAAGCGTGTCTCGCACTAGGTACGTTCACGAAAATCGCATTGCACGACAAGACTCCATCACACTGCGGACGAGGGTCGCTGCGGCATCGATCGACACGAATTTACCAGAGGTCATTCGGCCTCTGCTGGAACCACTTTATGGCTTGTTCGACTTTTTTGAACTTCCGATGGAACTGGTGACTACCGAACTTGGGCGGATGAGAGCCGGCCAATTCTAGAGATGGAGCCTCACCTCACCTCCCCCACGCTGACGCGCGGGGCCCCTTCCTCTCCCCCCGCTGGCGCGGGCGGAGAGGACGTGTTTCGCAGAATCTTCCTGCTCGGCGGCGCGGGCCTCGTGCTGACCGGCTGCTTCGACCGGCCGTGCCATGAGCGCAATCCGGCGCAAAAGGCGTTTCTCGACGCGCTGCAGGAGCTGGCCAAGCCCGCGCTGGCCTCCAACAACCCGCTGCGGGTCGAGGAAGCCGCGCGCCAGAGCGTCGCATTGGCCGGCAAGGTCGGCGCCTTCGAGGACTGGTGCGGCACGCTCACCAAGATCGAGGGCAATGCCCAGACGGTGGCGGTCACCATCGACATCGGACGCCAGGTTTCGCTCTACGCGTTCAACGACTGGGCGCTGGCCTTCGCCGGCACCGTCACCGACTTTTTCTCCACACGATCCCGTGCAGCGCCGCCGCCGGGCCTTTCCGAGGCGGCCGTCGCGGCGCTAAAAACCCTGCGGCTTGGCGAACGCGTGACGCTCTCCGGGCGGATGGGCGAGATCGCGGGCTCCGGCGTGTTCGATCTCTCCCGCCTGTTCGGCAAGACTGCCGCGGAGCATCGCCAGTTCCTGCAGACGCCACGCTTCGTGGCGCGCATCGAGGCCCTCCAGGCCTCGAAGAAGTAGAAAGGATTTCGAGGTGCCGTCTTTCACGTACGACTTTCCCTATTCGACCAAGAAGCTGCCGGTCTTCGCCGAGAACGTCGTCTCCACGTCCCAGCACCTCGCCTCCACGGCCGGCCTGCGCATGCTGGCCAAGGGCGGCAACGCCGTCGACGCGGCCATCGCGAGCGCAGCGGCCATCACCGTGGTCGAGCCCACGATGAACGGCATCGGCGCCGACGCCTTCTGCATCCTGTGGGACGGCAAGCAGCTCGTGGGCCTGAACGCGCACGGCCATTCGCCGGCGCTGATGACGCCCGACCAGTATGCCGGCCTCGACAAGATGCCCCATGTCGGCTGGGGCAGCGTGACGACGCCGGGCGCGGTGTCGCTCTGGATGGAATTGCACAAGCGCTACGGAAAGCTGCCCTTCGCCGATCTTTTCGAGCCCGCGATCAAGTACGCCCATGACGGCTTCCGCGTTTCCTACATGGTGGCCCACCAGTGGCACCGCGCGATCGACCGGCTCAAGGGCCAGGAAAGCTGGGTGAAGGCGTTCCTGCCGAACGGACGCGCGCCGCAGCCCGGCGAGCTGTGGAAGTTCCCCGACCAGGCCAGGACGCTGACCAAGATCGCCGAGAGCAAGGGCGAGGCCTTCTATCGGGGCGAACTCGCCGAGGCGATGGACAAGTACGCCCGCGAGACCGGCGGCGCGCTGCGCAAGGAAGACCTCGCGGCTCACAAGCCCGACTGGGTCGACCCGATCGGGCTGGCCTATCGCGGCACGACGCTGCACGAGATCCCGCCGTCGGGCCAGGGCATCGCGGCCTGCATGGCGCTGGGTATACTCGAGAACTTCGAACTGGCCGGACTGGACTGCGACGGCCCCGAGGTCGCGCATCTCCGCATCGAGGCGATGAAGCTCGCCTTCGCCGACATCTATCGCTACGTCGCCGACCCGCGCTTCATGGAAGTGACGCCGGCGCAGATGCTGGACAAGGCCTATCTCAAGAGCCGCGCCAAGCTGATCGACCCGAAGAAGGCCAAGGATTTCGGCCCGGGCACGCCGAAGGACGGCGGCACGATCTATCTCGGCACGGCCGATGCCTCGGGCATGATGGTGTCGCTGATCCAGTCCAACTACACCGGCTTCGGATCGGGCGTCGTGGTGCCGGGCACCGGCATTGCGCTGCAGAACCGAGCCACCGGCTTCGTCACGACCAAGGGGCATCCCAACGAGGTCGGCCCCAACAAGCGGCCGTTCCACACCATCATCCCCGCCTTCATCACCAAGGACGGCCGGCCGGTGGCGACCTTCGGTCTGATGGGCGGCGCCATGCAGCCCCAAGGCCACATGCAGGTCTTCTCGCGCATCGTCGACTACGGCCAGAACCCGCAGGCCGCGATCGATGCCCCGCGCTGGCGCGTGCACGAGACTGACGGCACGGTCTGGACGGAAGAGCACATGCCGCAGGGCACGCTCGACGGGCTGGAGAGCCGCGGCCATCGCCTGACCCGCACGAAGATGCCGAGCTTCGACTTCGGATCGAGCCAGATCATCTGGCGCTTCCCGGAGGGCGGCGCCTATCTCGGCGCCTCCGAAAGCCGCCGCGACGGCGCAGCGGTCGGGTTCTAAGGAAAAAACGCTCTCATATGTCCTCTCCGCCACGCAGTGGGGGAGAGGAAGGGACCCATTGCGCAGCAATGGGTAGGTGAGGTGGTCAGAGGCCCACGGACCAGTCTGCCCGCAGAACCGTTCATGACCCACCTCTCCTAGCCTCTCCCCCCGCTGCGCGGGCCGAGAGGAACATGACATTGGCACGCTTGTTGCCTTCCGAGGGTACTGCTTGGGAGGCATTTCATGATCAATCGTCGTCGTCTGCTGGCTGGGGCCAGCCTTGCTGCCGTGGGAACCCTGGCCGCGCCGTCCATTCTGCGCGCGCAAAGCGGGCAGACGGTCAAGATGGGCGCCCTGCGCCTCGTCCATTCGATGCCACCCCACTTCTACGAGAAGTTCGCGCCCGCCGGCCTCAAGATCGAGATCATCACCTTCGACAGCCCGACCGACTGCAAGAACGCCGTCGTCACCAAGTCGGTCGACCTCGGCACGTTCGGTATCGCCGCGGGCATCCTGGGCGCCGCTGCCGGCGAGCCCGTGGTCGTCGTGGGCGCCATGTCGAACAAGGGCATGGGCGTCATCTCCAAGGCCGGCTCCGACGTCAAGACGGTCAAGGATCTGAAGGGCAAGAAGGTCGGCATCTGGCCGGGCTCGACACAGGAGGTCTTCATCTTCGAGCGCATGCGCATGGAGGGCCTCACACCGAAGGACATCACCTCGGTCCGCGTACCCTTCGGCGAAATGCCCGCCATGCTGTCGCGCGGCGACATCGATGCCTATGTCGGCGCCGAGCCGGGTCCGGCCCTTTCCATCACGTCCGGCGTCGGCCAGCTCGTCGAGTATCCCTATGGCACGGCCATGGGCGGCCTCAACATGATCATCGGCACCAACGAAGAGACGGTTGCGAAGAATCCGGAAATGATCCGGACCATGCTGAAGACCCACCGCCAGGCCGTCGAGTTCATGTCGGCGAACAAGCCGGCCGTGGTCGACATGACTGTGCAGAAGCTCGGCGCCAACCGCGCCGCGGTCGAGCAGGTGCTCGGCGCCGACAACGTCGAGTATGTGTGGAAGCTCGACGACAAGGTACAGGGCCAGGCCAAGACCTACGCCCAGCACATGCTCGAACTGAAGCAGATCCGTGCGCTGCCGAAGTTCGAGACCTTCCTCAATCCGAAGTTCTCCAACGAGATCGCCAGCTAGGCGACGGCAGGCGGCGGAGCGCAGCATGGCGATCGTCGAGACAGTATCGGCTCCGGCGGCGACTGGGGCCGCCGGGCCAACGCGCGCGGCAACGCGGTCGACCTGGTCGCGCCTCAAGCCGACCGTGCTGGCGCTGATCGTGCCGCTGATCCTTCTGGTCTTCTGGCAGGTCGCGACGACCCAGCAATGGACCCGGCTCATCCCGACGCCCTATGCGGTCGGCGAGTACATGATCGATTTCGCGGTGGGCGGCATCTACGACGATGCCTACTCCGCGACGCTCACCACGCACCTGCTCGCCTCGATGAGCCGCGTCTATGGCGGCTTCGCACTGGCGGCGCTGTTCGCGCTGCCGATCGGCATCCTGATCGGCCGCGTGCCGACCGCACGCATGGTGCTCGATCCCTTCCTGCAGGTGATGCGGCCGATCCCGGTCACCGCTTGGCTGCCGCTGTCGATGATCCTGTTCGGCCTCGGCGCCAAGTCGGCCTTCGCGCTGGTCTGCCTTGGCGCCTTCTATCCGATCCTGCTCAACACGATCTTCGGCGTGCGTTCGGTGGACCCCAAACTGTTCGAGGCGGCCTCGATGCTGGGCTGCCGCGGCAATGCCCAGTTCTACAAGGTGGTGTTGCCGGCGGCGACGCCGTCGATCTTCACCGGCCTGCGCCTCGGCCTCGGTCTCGCGTGGTTCGTCATCGTCGTCGGCGAGATGACCGGCGTGCCGCAGGGGCTGGGCGCCGTGATCATGGACGGCCGCACCCTGTCGCGCACCGAGCTGGTGATCTGCGGCATGATCGTGATCGGTCTCGCCGGCTACATTTCCGACCGCGTCGTCGTGGCGCTCGGCAACTACCTCCTGCGCTGGAGTCCCAACCATCATGGCTGAGTCCGCCACTCCCATCGTCGAGATCAAGGGCGTGTCCAAGGTCTTCCAGCTTCAGGACCAGACGATCCATGCGCTCTCGGGCGCCAACCTGTCGATCAACAAGGGCGAGTTCATCTGCCTGATCGGCGCCTCGGGCTGCGGCAAGTCCACCCTGCTGCGCATCATGGCCGGCTTCGACCAGCCCTCCTCCGGAGAGGCACTGATGTGGGGCAAGCCGATCGCCGGACCCGATCCGTCGCGCGGCATGGTCTTCCAGGACTATGCGCTGTTTCCGTGGCTGAGCGTGCGCGCCAACATCGGCTTCGGTCCGGCATCGCGCGGCCTCGGCGCCGCCGAGGTGAAGCAGATCGTCGACAAGTTCATCGACCTGGTCGGCCTCTCCAAGTTCGCCAACGCCTATCCGCATCAACTCTCGGGCGGCATGAAGCAGCGGGTGGCGATCGCACGCGTGCTGGCCAACGACGCAGAGCTCGTGCTGATGGACGAGCCCTTCGGCGCCCTTGACGCCATGACACGCGAGCGCCTCCAGGACGAGTTGCTCGATATCTGGGAACGCACCAGGCTCACCGTCGTGTTCGTTACCCATGCGGTCGAGGAGGCAATCCTGCTGGCCAACCGCGTGGTCGTCATGACGCCCGGCCCCGGTCGCATCGAGAGCGACAACCTGCTCTAGCTGCCGCGGCCGCGCGACGTGGCGAGCCCGGAGTTCAATGCCATCCGCCGCGTGCTGAGCGCCAAGCTCCACAGCCATCACGGCAAGAAGGCGGCCTGAGCCTTCAGCGACGCCGCGGCCGCCGCAGCATCGGCACGATGGTCGGCGAGCTGCCGTGCTGGATCTCGCCCGTGATCTCGAAACCGTGCCGCTGGTAGAGCGGCACGTTCCGGGGATTCGACGATTCGAGATAGGCCGGCACGCCATCGCGATCGCAAATATCGGTGGCATGAGCGAGCAGCGCACTGCCCAGCCCTTTGCCCTGGTGCTTCGGGTCGATGCCGATCAATGGCAGGTACCAATGCGGCTCGCGCGGGTGATGGCTCGTCATCTGCTGCATCACCTGCATGCCATCGCTCATCGACTCCGGCGATGCCGTCGTCCGCATCAACTCGCCCAGCGCAGCGCCATCCGGCTCCACGCCCGGCGGCAGCCACAGGGCCGTGCCGGCATGGTCGCCGACGACATGGGCGCCGCCCTTCGCGAAGCCCGCGCCGCCGAACGCTTTTGCGAAGCGTGGAAAGGCTTTGAGATAGGCTTGCGGATCCGGCCAGGTCCAGCGTGTTGCCGGATCGGCGCTGAAGGCGAGCGTCAGCGTGGCGATCGCCGCGGCCTCTTCCGGTGGCGTCACCGACCGGACAGTGTTGGTCATCGTAGCCTCACAGGGTCGCTACCGTTCCCTTCAACATCGGGAGCGATGGCGATCCTTGCAAGCCGGTGCGGTCACTTCCCGCAGTAGGCCTCGATCCGATAACCGTCGGGATCGATCACGAAGGCGGCGTAGTAGGTCGGGCTGTAGTCCGAACGGACGCCGGGCTTGCCATTGTCCTTGCCGCCATTCCTGAGCGCGGCGGCATGGAACGCATCGACCGCCTTGCGATCCCGGGCGACGAAACAGAAATGCAGGCCCGATTCCATGTCGGCCTTCACCGGCCTTGCAGCCTTGCCGATCCACAGGCCGACCTCCTTCTCGCCATAACCCAGCGAGGTCTCGCCGTCGCTCAGTCGGGCGTAGCCGAGCGGCTTGAGCGCCTCGTCGTAGAACGCGCGGGCCCGGGGAATGTCGGCAACCCCGATGGAAACATGGTCGAACATGGCAATCTCCTTCTGAATAACTATATAACTGGTTATATGGTTATTGTCCGGAGGCCGCCTTGTCAACCCGACAACCGGTTAGTAAGTCCCGTCGATGAATGCCGATCTCTGTCTGGAGTTTGCGAACACGCGCTATTGGCGCGGCCAGGACACGCCGACGGAGACGCTGAAGGAACCGGCGGATCTCGCCGCCTGGGCCAAGGCGCCGAAGCCGCCCAGTCAGAAGGAATTCGAGCAGGCGCTGGCGCTGCGCGAGACGATCCATCGGCTGTTCGATGCCGTGGCCCAGGGCAAGGCGCCCGCGGGTCGGGATTTCGAGGAATTGAACGCGGCCCTCACCCGCGCGCCCGCCCGTACGGCGCTCAAGCGCGAAAAGGACGGGTACGACTGGGATCTCGACCTGAGGACAGGTACGGCGCTGGCGCTGCTGGCGCCCGTCCTGTGGTCGGCCGGCGACCTGCTGGCCGGCGCGAAGCTCGCCAAGGTGCGCCGCTGCGCCAATCCCGAATGCCTCTACCTCTTCATCGACGAAAGCCGCGCCGGAAGGCGGCGCTGGTGCACCATGTCGTCGTGCGGCAATCGCGCCAAGGCCAAGAGGCACTATCACAAGAGCAAGCAGGCTTGACCTTTCGGAACATTGTCGTGATTCCGACGTTGTGATGGGGCCTCTCCCGCCGGTCCCAAAGAACGAGACGATGGTTGCATCTCCTGTGGCAGCGGAAGTTCGTGACACCTGAAGAGGTCCACCACCTCGTCGAGCGGCTGAAGGCCCTGGAAGCCGAGAATGCTCGCCTCAAGGCGCGAGACGGCCACACGGCCCGTCTGCGTGAAGCCGAGGAAGCGCTTGCGGAAAGCGAGGAGCGCTACCGCACCCTCTTCGAATCGATCGACGAAGGGTTCTGCATCATCGAATTCTTCGACGGACCGCATGGCCCGCTGAGCGACTACATCCACCTAGAAGCCAATCCCGCCTACGCCCAGCATGCCGGCATTCCCAACGTCGTGGGACAGAAGCTGCGGGAGATGGTTCCCGACGAGGCCGATGCCTGGGTCGCGCGCTACGGTGCGGTGCTGCGGACCGGCAAGCCCATCCGCTTCGAGCAGGAGCTGGTCGCGACCGGCCGGCAGCTCGAACTGGCGGCGTTCCGGATCGAGCCGGCCAGCCGCCGGCAGGTCGCCGTTCTTTTCCAGGACATCACGCCCCGCAAGAAGGCCGAACTGGCGCTCCAGCGACTCAACGAAACGCTCGAACAGCGCGTGACCGCGGCACTGGCCGAGCGGATCAAGGAGCAGGAGCGTCTGCGCGCGACCGAGGAAGCTCTGCGCCAATCCCAGAAGATGGAAGCGGTGGGTCAGCTCACGGGCGGGATCGCGCACGACTTCAACAACCTGCTCACCGGCATCATGGGCTCGCTGGAACTGCTGCGCGCGCGCGTCAGCCAGGGGCGCGTGGACGAGGCCGACCGTTACATCATGGCCGCCCATTCGGCCTCGCGCCGCGCTGCATCGCTGATACATCGCCTGCTCGCCTTCTCGCGGCGCCAGACGCTCGATCCCAAACCGACCGACGTCAATCGGCTCGTGATCGGCATGGAAGAGCTGATCCGGCGCACCGTCGGGCCAATGATCGCCGTCGACGTCGTCACCGCGGGCGGCCTGTGGTCGGCGCTGATCGATGCGCCGCAGCTCGAGAACGCCCTGCTCAACCTCTGCATCAATGCCCGCGACGCCATGCCGGACGGCGGGCGCATCACCATCGAGACGGCGAACAAGTGGCTCGACGAGCGCGCCGCCGCCGAGCGCGACCTGCCGCCCGGTCAGTATCTCTCGGTCTGCGTCACCGATACCGGCACGGGCATGACACCCGAAGTGATCGCGAACGCCTTCGACCCCTTCTTCACCACCAAGCCGATGGGACAGGGGACCGGGCTCGGCCTTTCGATGATCTACGGCTTCGTCCGCCAGTCCGGCGGGCAGGTCCGCATCTATTCCGAGGTCGGACAGGGCACCACCATGTGCCTCTACCTGCCCCGGCATTACGCCAGCGAAGCCGACCGGATCGAGGCCGCGATGCCGGCGGAGCCGGTGCGTGCCCATGCCGGCGAGACGGTGATGATCGTCGACGACGAGCCGACCGTGCGCATGCTCGTGACCGACGTTCTACACGAAAAGGGCTACACGGCCATCGAAGCGAAGGATGGGGCCGACGCCCTCCGGGTGCTTCAGACGGATGTGCGAATCGACCTGCTGATCACCGATGTCGGCCTGCCGGGAGGCATGAACGGCCGGCAGCTCGCCGATGCCGCCCGCGTCTCCCGCCCCGAGCTGAAAGTCCTTTTCATCACCGGCTACGCCGAGAACGCCATAATCGGC
>JAKFVZ010000413.1 GCA_021732965.1 Reyranella sp. | reverse complement strand
TCCTGGACGATCGCGGCCTCGACCGCGCCGGCGTAGAGATCGCTGAGCCCGGTGCGCACCGCCGTGTCGGTCCGGCCCGCGTCCCAGCCCTTTCGTTCGCCCTGGTAGCGCAGCTCGCCCACCGCGGTGCGGCCCAGCAGGCGTAGATGGGCCGTGTCCTGCCACGACAGCGACGCGTCCCGCTGCAAGTCGGCGAGGCGCTCGGCCACGCTGCGGTCGTCCAGCACCGACGTCGCCTGCGCCACGATCCGGCCGAGGTCGCCGCCGGCGCGGTCGAGGCGGCGGTCGATCAGCCGTTCGATCAGCGCCTTCTGGCGCGCGCTCCTTGCCTGCGACAGATAGCGGTCCTTCAGCTCGGCCAGCAGCGGGATGGTTTCGGCGATCCCGGCCAGCGCGGCCTCGGGGTCCCGGCCCGCGAGCCCCGTCGCCGGGTCGTGCACAAGGCCGCGGACCTCGGTTGCGAACCCGGTGTCGAGCTGGCGCGCCAAAGTCTCGTCGGCCTGGAGGCCCAGCGGGTTGTCGTCTCCGAGGTCGTCAAGCGGCAACGGCATCGGAGGATGAGCGGCATCACCGCCATTGCCACCAAACAGTCCCAAAGGCGTCTCTCCTGTAAGAAGCGAGCCTTTGAGTTCCTGATGAGCCGGACTTTGAAATTACAAGCGACTCGTTTGAAAAGGTCTTGAAAAAGATCCGGCCGACTTAGGTACAGCCACGGCGCGGCAGAACCTCAAGCAGGCGGGCCGCTCTCGCGGGCCGTCGAGTATGGCACCCGACACGTGCAGCACTCCGGCCTGGTCGAGCGCTCGTCATGACAACGCCGGCCGGGATCGTCCACGTGCAGGCATGCAGCCCGGCCTGCAGGACATGGTGGGTCTCCATCGGTACTTTTGACAGTGACAAAAGCTGGAACTCCAGCCGGCGCACCGCATCGATGGCCCGAGCGCTATTTGGCACCATGGCAAGGCCGGCAGCGGGATTGAGGGCAATAGCCATGCTTGTACTTCTGGCTACCCAAGAGCTGGGGCCCTCGGCAAACCCGCCAATGCCAGAGGGACCGGCTCGCCGCCTGCCCCGAGCGAAGTCGAAGGGACCACACCTCGACAACACCATGAGAGCCAACCAGCTCCGTCTGTGGTTCTCTTCGATGGCCTATGTCGCGCTCTGCGCGCTACGCCGCATCGGCTCTCGGCACAGCCGCTTCGCGCCGACTGCGTCACCATCAGCGTCCGGCGCATCACGTTCGCCATGGCTTCGGCATCCCCTGACAAGCCAGGCAGTGCACAGGAAACCTTGTCAGAAGGCCAAGGATCGACACGGCAGCACCCAGGCCGGCGTTCGACCGAAAGCCGCCCAGACCGACCTCAAACGCTCAATGCCAGCTCCTTGGTCCGCGCCACCAGACCATCACTCCAACCTGATCGACGTTTGAGATATCCAGGTTAGGCAGCCGCCTTGGCCTTGAGCGCCTGCGCCACCTTCGAAGCCGGCTCGCGGCCGAGTGCCGTGCAGATCTCGCGGCCGGCCTTGGCAATCGCGTCAAGGTCGACGCCGTGCCGGATGCCGAGGCCATTCATCAGGTAGATCACGTCCTCGGTGCCGACATTGCCCGAGGCGCCCTTGGCGTAGGGACAGCCGCCGAGGCCCGCGACCGCGGTGTCGAACACGGCGATGCCGCGCTCCATCACCGCCAGGATGTTGGCCAGCGACTGGCCGTAGGTATCGTGGAAATGCGCGGCGATCTTTTCCCGCGGCATCTTCTCGGCCACGGCATCCATCATCGCGACGCACTCGCCGGGCGTGCCGACGCCGATCGTGTCGCCGAGCGAGACCTCGTAGCAGCCCATCCGGAACAGCCGCTCCGACACCTCCGCGACCTTGGCCGGCGAGACCTTGCCGTCATAGGGGCAGGCGATCACGGTCGAGACGTAGCCGCGCACCTTCATGCCGTGCTTTTGCGCCGCTTCCATCACCGGCGCGAACCGCTCGAAGCTCTCGTCGATCGAGCAGTTGGTGTTCTTGCGGCAGAAGGCTTCCGAGGCCGCCGTGAAGATGGCGATCTCATCGACGCGGGCCTCGACGGCCCCGTTCATGCCCTGCTTGTTGGGCACCAGGACGGGATAGCTGACTCCCGGCTTGCGCTGGATGCGGGCCATCACCTCGTCGGTATTGGCCATCTGCGGCACCCATTTCGGCGACACGAAGCTGCCGGCCTCCACGGCAGAATGGCCGGCGGCCGAGAGCGCGTCGATCAGCGCCACCTTGGCTTCGACCGGCACGGGCCTGGCTTCGTTCTGCAAACCGTCGCGCGGCCCCACTTCGACCAGCCGCACCGTCTTCGGATAATTCATCGTTCCCGTCCCTGCACCGGCGTCTGCTTGGGCACGACCGTAAAGAAGATCGGCAGCGTTGCAACGACGATCCGGTATCCCTGCGCGATCTATGCGCGCGCCACTCTGGCCATGGCACGGTCGGCGGCGGCGAGCGTTTCCTCGATCACCGGCTTGTCGTGCGCCGTGGACAGGAACCACTTGCCGGCTTGCTGCGCCCGCACGCCTTCTTCCTGCAGCGCGGCATGAAGCGCCAGCATGGCATCGCGATCGCAAGCCGCCGCCGCCTCGCGATAGTTCCGCGGCGCCGGGCCCGATGTGAAGAAGGTCTGGAAGATCGCCGGCATCCCTTGCACCAGGATGGGCAACCTGTGCTTCTTCGCCAGCGCCGCGAGACCTTGCATCAGTTCCGTGCCGCGCGTTTCGAGGTCGACATAGACCTTGCCTTCGTCGGCTTCGAGGATATCCAGCGCCGCCAGCCCCGCCGCCATGCTCTGGACGTTGCCGTTATAGGTGCCCCCGTGCATCACGCCCTTGTCCAGCAGCGTGTCCATGACGTCGCGACGCCCGGCGACCAGGGCCAGCGGGAAGCCCGCTGCCACGGCCTTGGCGTAGATGCTGAGATCGGCCGTCACGCCGAACTTGCCCTGCGCGCCACGCAGGCCGACGCGGAACCCGGTGATGACCTCGTCGCAGATGAAGAGCGCGCCGTGCTTGTGGCAGAGGGCGCGCACGCCTTCGAGATAGCCGGGGGCCGGCAGGACCGCCCCACCGTTCACCATCACCGGCTCCATGATCACGCCGGCGATCTGGCCGCGATGGCGCTCCAGCGTCTGCTCAAGCAGATCGAGGTCGTTCCAGGCGCAGACCGCGACGTCGCCCAGGACGCTGGCCGGCATGCCGGGGGAGCCGGCGACAGGCACAGGTGCGTTGGCGGGCCCGGCCTCGTTCAGCGGCGGCCGTGCGCTGATATAGGCCTGGTCGCTCCAGCCGTGATAGTGGCCCTCGAACTTCAGGATCTTGTCGCGGCCGGTGAAGGCGCGCGCCAGACGGAAGGCCATCAGCACGGCTTCCGTTCCCGAGGTCGAGAAACGCACGACTTCCGCGCCGGGCAACAGGCCACAAAGCCGCTCGGCCAGTTCGGTCTCGCGCGGATTCTGGGCGGCGAAGAGTTGTCCTTCGCCCAACGACGCGGCGACGGCATCGATCACCTTCCTGGGCGCGTGTCCGAGAATCGCCGGACCGTTGCCCAGCACGTAATCGATATGGACGTTGCCATCGACGTCGTGGAGCCGGGCGCCCTCGCCGCGCGCGAAGAAGAGCGGCACCGGAACGCTGGCATAGCGCACGTTGCTGCTGACGCCGCCCGCCAGGTGCCTTCGGGTCTTCTCGTAGAGCGCGATCGATTTCGCGTAGGAGCGCATGTCCCTCACCCGGCAGCCGCGGAGAGAGGCGAGCGTAATCGCCGTTTTCCACCTCGGCAAAGCATTTTTGTGATCACAAATTCGGCGATCGTGCGTTAAGCTTGCCAGCCGATGCCCCGTGCCGTTGCCCCTCCGGATGCCACAGACACCTCGCTGCGCCAGCAGGTGTACGAGTCCGTGCGCGAGGCTCTGACCATGGGCCGCTTCGCGCCGGGACAGAAGGTCACCTTCCGGTATGTGGCCGGCGTGCTGGGCGTCAGCCTCACGCCGGTGCGCGAGGCGCTCCGTCGCCTCGTCGCGGAAGGCGCCTTCGAGATGAACCCCAACCGGTCGGTCCGCGTCCCCCTGATGACGCGCGACAAGGTCCTCGAACTGCGCGACATCCGGATGGAACTGGAGGGCCTCGCATCGGCAAAGGCCGCGATGGCAGCGACGCGCAGCCAGATCGCCGGCATCCGCCGTGCCGCCCGCGAGATCATCGTCGCCCGCAATCGCGGCGACGGCGCCACGGACCGCCAGAAGGTCCGCGAGTACCATTTCGCCGTCTATGCGGCGGCCGGGCAGCCGACGCTGCTGCGCCTGATCGAGAGCCTGTGGCTGCAGACCGGGCCCTACATGAATTTGCTCTATCCCGACTTCATCTCTTCGTCGCGCGGTCCTGCCGGCCGGCAGCGTCTCATCGAGGCGCTGCAGACGCGCAACGCAGCCGCCGCGCGGCGCGAGATGGCGGAGGATATCCGTCGTGCCCTCTCCTATGTCGCCGACCTCGCCGACGAGAACGGCAACATCGCGCCGGCCGCTCCGACCGCCGTCACCCGGCGACGCCGCCAACCGGCGGGCGCCGCTTCCTTCGACCTTCACGCCAACTGATCAGGAGGACATTCATGGCCCAGCAACTCAGCAATCAGCGCATCGCCTGGTTCAACGGCAAATTCCTGCCCGAGAACGAGGTGATGATCCCGTTCCGCGACCGCAGCTGGAAGTACGGCGACGGCGCCTTCGACATGACCCGTACCTTCAATGGCGTGCCGTTCCGCCTGAAGGAGCATATCGACCGGTTCTATCGCTCGCTGCGCTACCTGCAGATCGATCCCGGCCTCTCGGCCAAGGAGATGGTCGCGCACAGCGAGGAAGTCGTGGCGCGCAACGAGCACCTGCGCGCCGAGGTCGGCGACTGGTGGCTAGGCCAGCGGGTCAGCCGCGGCGTCGATGCCGTGGGCGACGAGGGCTGGGATCATACCGGCCCCAACGTCGTGATCGAAATGCTGCCGCTGCCGCTCGCCAAGCGCGGCAAGCTCTATCGCGAGGGGGCCGAGGCGATGACCACGACGGCCCGCCGCATAGCCCCGTCGATGCTCAGCCCGCGTGCCAAGACGCACAACTATCTCAACATGATCATGGCCGAGAAGCCGATCAAGGCGCTCAATCCCGACGCCTGGCCGATCCTGCTCGACGAGAACGGCAACCTGGCCGAGGGCCTGGGCAGCAACATCTTCATCGTGCGCGAAGGCGCGCTCTTCACACCATCCGAGCGTTACGTCCTGCCGGGCGTCAGCCGCCAGATGACCATGGACATGGCCAAGCAGCTCGGCATCGAGTGCACGCCGGGCGACGTCGACCTGTTCGACGCCGCCAACGCCGAGGAGATGTTCCTCACCTCCACGAGCCTCTGCATCCTGCCGGTGAAGAGCTTCAACGGCGCGCCCGTCGGCGATGGCAAGGCGCCGGGCCCGATCACCAAGAAGCTGATCGACGCCTATTCCAAGAGCGTCGGCTGCGATTTCGTGGCCCAGTACCTGAAGTTCTCGCAGTAGCGAAGACTTCCTTCGCAGTGCATGGGAAGGGGGACGACATCCCCTTCCATCGGGCGTAGACTCCTCCTCGTGGTAGATCGCGCCCTGTCGTGATCGACGACAGACCGCGACCTTCGAACTTCGTTCGCAAGGAGGCAGTCATGGCCATGCAGAACCACGTCCGTAATCCCCTCGAATGGGGATGGGATCACCTCAAGCAGACAGGCGAGGCGGTCGGCTCGGCCGCCAACTCGATGGATGGAGCCTGGGAGGATCGCGCGGCGTCGCCTCCCGCCGTCCGCCGCATCACCGCCGCCGATATCGGCGATGCCCTGGCCAGGGGCGTGCGCGATTTCGGCGCCTGCCGGACCGACGTGATGATGCTCTGCCTGCTCTACCCCATCGCCGGCCTCGCGATCTCGCGCATGGCCTTCGACTACGGGATGCTCGCCCTCGTTTTTCCGCTGATCGCAGGCTTCGCGCTGATCGCGCCGCTGTTCGGGCTCGGCCTCTACGAGATCAGCCGCAGCCGCGAGCGCGGGCTCGAAACACACTGGACCGACGCCTTCGCTGTCGCCCGCTCGCCCAACATCGGCTCGATCATCGTCATGGGCCTGCTGCTGCTGGCGATCTTCTGCCTGTGGCTGTTCGCCGCGAACTTCCTTTACACCGTGACCCTCGGCCCGGACGCCCCGGTGTCGGCCGTCGCGTTCGTGCGCGACGCGCTGACCACGCCGCAGGGCCTCACGATGACGGTCGCAGGCATCGGGGTCGGCTTCCTCTTCGCGCTGCTCGTGCTGGTGATCGGCGTGGTGTCCCTGCCGATGCTGCTCGACCGCAACGTCGGCGTCGGCACCGCCATCGCGACCTCGGTCCGCGCGGTGCGGATGAACCCGGGGCCGATGGCCATGTGGGGCCTGATCGTCGCGGCCAGCCTGGCGATCGGCGCCCTGCCCCTGCTGATCGGGCTCGCCATCGTGCTGCCGGTACTGGGCCACGCCACCTGGCACCTCTATAGAAAGCTCGTCGCGTAACGAAGAAGACAAGAGGGGGAGAATGCTCGACTGGACCGTGAAGCAGCCGGCCGACAGTGTCGTCGTCGCGCCGGACGAGCGGCTGCCGTGGCCGCAGACCGTGGCGCTGGGCATCCAGCATGTGGTGGCGATGTTCGGCGCGACCGTGCTGGGGCCACTCCTGATGGGCTTCGATCCCAACGTCGCCATCCTGATGAGCGGCGTCGGCACGCTGATCTTCTTCGCAGCCGTGGGCGGCAAGGTGCCGAGCTATGTCGGCTCCTCCTTCGCCTTCATCTCCGTGGTCGCGGCCGCGACTGGCTATGCCGGCCAGGGCGCTAATGCCAACATCGCGGTCGCCCTCGGCGGCATCGTGGTCTGCGGCGCGGTCTATGCGCTGATCGGACTGGTCGTGATGGCGAGCGGCACCGGCTGGATCGAGCGGCTGATGCCGCCGGTCGTGACCGGCGCTGTGGTCGCGGTGATCGGCCTCAACCTCGCGGCCGTCCCCGTCAAGAACATGGCGCCGACCCCGTTCGACGCCTGGATGCAGGCCGTGACCTTCCTGAGCATCGCGCTGGTCGCGGTCTTCACCCGCGGCATGACGCGGCGCCTGCTGGTTCTGGTCGGCCTGGTCGTCGCAACGCTCGTCTATGCCCTCCTGGCCAACGGGCTGGGTTGGGGCAAGCCGGTGAGCGGCGATCTGCTGGCCAAGGCTGCGTGGTTCGGCGCCCCCGCCTTCACCGCGCCGATCTTCGACACGCGCGCGATCGTGCTGATCGCCCCCGTGGCCCTCATCCTCGTGGCCGAAAATCTCGGCCATCTGCGCGCCGTCAGCGCCATGACCGGCCGCAACATGGATCCCTATGTCGGCCGCGCCTTCCTGGGCGATGGCGTGGCGACCATGGTGGCCGGCGGCGTCGGCGGCACCGGCGTCACGACCTATGCCGAGAATATCGGCGTGATGGCCGCCACCCGCATCTACTCGACGGCCTTGTTCGTCGTCGCCGGCCTGTTCGCGATCCTGCTGGGCTTTTCCCCGAAGTTCGGCGCGCTGATCCACACCATCCCGCTGCCGGTGATGGGCGGTGTCAGCATCGTCGTGTTCGGCCTGATCGCCGTGGCCGGCGCCAAGATCTGGGTCGACAACAAGGTCGACTTCACCCAGAGCCGCAACCTCATGGTGGCCGCCATTGCTCTTGTCCTGGGCACCGGCGACTTCACCCTGAAGTTCGGTGACTTCGCCATGGGCGGCATCGGCACCGCGACCTTCGGGGCGATCCTGCTCAACGCGGTGTTGGGGGCTGCCCGGCGCTAACAATCTAGTCGAGCGGCCTCAATGGAGCGCGCCACTCCAGTGGCGCTCGGACTCGCTCGACCAATAGATACGAGCGCCACTGGAGTGGCGCGCTCCCCTGAATCAAGCCCGTCGCCAGACGATCTGCTGCGTGCGGGCGGTGCCGGCGGCGAAGTCCGGGCCGGACAGGGTCAGGCGGTCACCGCCGAGCTTGATATGCCGCGTCGAGCGCAGGCCGACCAGCGCCTTGCTGGTCGAGATCTCGATCGTGTGAAACACCGTGCCGTCCGTGAGCTCGTAGCGGCCGGCATAGGCGAAGCACTCGCTGGCATCGGCGCGCATGATCGTCGCGCTCATCTGGCCCTGCGGCGTGTAGAGAATGTAGCCTTTGGCGTCGGCGCCCATCGGAAACTCCGGCGGGCGGCCATCCTCGTAGAGATACGACCAGCTCTCGAGCCGCCAGCCGCCGAGCAGCACGCTCATTCGAACTCGACCAGCTCGGCGCCCTCGGGTACCTGCTCGCCCACCGCGTAGCGCAGGCTCTTCACCGTGCCGTCGGCCGGCGCGGCCAGCGTGTGCTCCATCTTCATGGCTTCGAGCACCAGCAGTGCCTGGCCCTTGCTCACCGTGTCGCCCGCCTTGACGCTCAGGGCGATGATCTTGCCCGGCAGCGGGGCGCGGACCATCGCGTCGGCCGAGGCCGTCGCCTCGTACTGCGTGACGTCGAGCGGATCGACGAGGCGCAGGCGGCGACTTTCGCCGTCCATGAACAGCGTGTAGTCGATGCCACTATCGAGGGCGGTGCGACGCACGACCGTCGCCAGGAACGAGTCCGCGCCCAGAGTCACCGACAGACTTCCGTCCGCCAGACGCTGAACGTGCGCCTGCTGCGCTCCCTCCGGGAACTCCAGCCGCAGGCCGCCCGAGCGCAGTCGGCGCGCGATCACGGCAACCTCACGCTCGCCGTCCTTCCAGCGCACCTCCTCATGGCCCTCGTCGAGCAGTCGGAAGCCGTTCTGGTCGTTCCATGGCGACCACGGATCGCTTGCCGACGGTGCCGCCGCGTCCTGCCATTCCAGCAGGCGGGCCAGCGTGGCGACGGCAAAGGCGCGGTCGCCGGCCGGCGCCGGCTTGGTGAACAGGGTCGCGCGGTGGCGCTCGATGAACCCGGTATCGACCTCACCTCCCACGAAAGCGGGATGCGAGCACAGCGCCTTCAGCAGCGCCGA
The DNA here is from genome assembly GCA_021732965.1 of Reyranella sp. Classification (GTDB taxonomy): domain Bacteria; phylum Pseudomonadota; class Alphaproteobacteria; order Reyranellales; family Reyranellaceae; genus Reyranella. The sequence continues at coordinate 1,023 of JAKFVZ010000413.1, read as the reverse complement.
ATTGGTCGTGACGCCGACCACCTCGGTCTCGCCCATCAGCGCCGCCATGCGCCGCATCGCCGAGGTCCGGTCGCGGTCGTGCACGATCACCTTGGCAATCATCGGATCGTAGAACGGCGTCACCGTATCGCCCTGGCGCACGCCGGTATCGACGCGCACATGTGCGCCCTCCTCCGGCAGCTTCAAGTGCACCAGCGTGCCGGTCGAGGGCAGGAAGTTACGCGCCGGGTCCTCGGCATAGAGGCGGACCTCGACGGCATGCCCGTCGATGCGCAATTCATCCTGGGCAAGCGGCATCTTTCCGCCGGCGGCCACGATGAGCTGCCATTCGACCAGGTCCTGGCCGGTGATCGCCTCGGTCACCGGATGCTCGACCTGCAGGCGGGTGTTCATCTCCATGAAAAAGAACGTGCCGTCCTGGTCGGCGATGAACTCGACCGTCCCGGCACCCTGGTAGCCGATGGCGCGCGCCGCCGCGACGGCGGCCTCACCCATCTGCCTGCGCCGCGCCGGGTCCATGTTCGGCGCCGGCGCCTCCTCGATCACTTTCTGGTGGCGGCGCTGGATCGAGCAGTCTCGCTCGAACAGATAGAGGCAGTTCCCGTGACTGTCGGCGAAGACCTGGATCTCGATGTGGCGCGGCCGCGTCAGGTACTTCTCGACCAGCACATGGTCGTCGGCGAAGGAGGCCTTGGCCTCGCGCTTGGCGCCAGCCAGCGCGTCGGCGAACTTCTCGGCGCTCTCGACCACCCGCATGCCCTTGCCGCCGCCGCCGGCCGACGCCTTGATCAACACCGGGAAGCCGATCTTCGCGGCCTCGCTGGCCAGAAGCTCGGGCGACTGGTCGTCGCCGTGATAGCCCGGCACCAGCGGCACCCTGGCCTTTTCCATGATCTTCTTGGCTTCGCTCTTGGAGCCCATCGCGCGGATCGAAGCGGCCGGCGGTACGATGAAAACGAGGCCCGACGCGGCGAAGGAGTCCGCAAAGCAGGAATTCTCCGACAGGAACCCGTAGCCCGGATG
>JAKFVZ010000113.1 GCA_021732965.1 Reyranella sp. | reverse complement strand
GGATCGGTGATCGCCGCTTCAGGCAGGCGGTACAGGCCGGGTCCGGTGTGGCCCTGCTGGGCTTCGGCGCGGTGGTCGCGTCGAGCGTGTTCCGGCGTGGCTAAGCTTCACCGAAGCTGTCGAGCCACTCGCGCGCGAGGTGAATCTCTCGGAAGATCCTGACCGGGCGGTCGCCTTCGGCCAGCGTCTCGAACAGGCGGGCCTGCTGGTAGGCGCGGTCGGTGACGGCCACGATGGCGAGCGGGCCCAGCCTGCCGATCTTCAGGTAGGCCCGGATACGGGCGCCCAGCGCCATCACGTCGGCGTCGCTCAGCATCATCTTCGCGTGCGTCGTGTCGAAGATCTTGCGATAGGACAGGGCATCCGCGACGGCCACACCGTCGAGATAATTCTCGACATCCTCGAGGCGCAGCTCGTCGCGCGCGACGGCAATCACGAGTCGGTGCGGGTTCGAGATCGTCCATTGGACCGGCATGCGCGACGACTATGCCGGAACATCTCGCGCGCCGACAAGCTGACGCGATTCAAGTCTGCCTCAGGGGACGAGGACGGCCTTGCCGACGACCGTGCGCTCCTCGATCAGCCGGAATCCCTTCATCCAATCCGCCAGGTCGTAGGTAGCCGCGACCGTGGCCTTCAGCTTGCCTTCGGTGAACCAGCCCGTAAGCACCCTCTGTGCATCGGCCACCATGGCGCGGCGCTGGCCGAGGGAAGCCGCTTCCCGGGGCGACGGGGCGGACTTGCCACCCCAGCCGTTCCAGTAGCCGTAGTAGAAGCCGATCACCGTCACGTTCTTGACCAGCAGGATGTTGGCCGGGATTTGCGGGACGGTGCCGCTGGCGAAGCCCATCGGGATGATGCGGCCCTCGGGCGCCACGCAGCGCAGCGATGCATCGAAGGCCGAGCCGCCGACCGGATCGTAGATCACGTCGGCGCCGCGGCCGCCGGTGATTTCCAGCACCTTGGTGCGCAGATCCTCCGAGCGATAGTCGATCAGATGATCGGCGCCCGCTTCCTGCGCGGCCTTGAGCTTGTCGGCGCCGCCGGCACTGGCGATCACCATCGCGCCCATCGCCTTGCCGACCTCGATGGCCGTGAGGCCCGAGCCGCCGCCCGCGCCGTGCACCAGCAGCACTTCGCCGGGCTGCATGTCGGCCTTCCACTTCAGCGCGCCGTAGGCGGTCGGATAGAGGGTCGGAAAATTCGTTGCCTCGGCATAGGGCATGATCTCGGGAATGTGGACGAGGTTCGCCGCCGCCGCCGTCGCAAATTCGGCGAAGGCGCCCTGGCTGACGCCAGTGGCGACACGGTCGCCGACCGCCACGTTGGTCACGCCCTCGCCCAGCGCCACGACGTGACCGGCCAGTTCGTTACCCGGCACGTAGGGCAGCGGCGGCTTGTTCTGGTGCTTGCCCTGTACGCCCAGCATGGCGGCGAAGCTGACGCCCGCAGCACGCACCCGCACCAGCACCTCGCCCGCCTTGGGCACGGGCTGCGGGATGTCCTCGATCTTCAGGCCGTCGATCGGACCATAGGCATGACAAACCAGCGCCCGCATTTTCGTACCTCTCGAAGTCTTTCCTGAATTCTACTTCTTGAACGTGCCGTGCCGGCCTTCGCCGCTGGCGAAGCGCGCGGCGCCGCCCTGCGATTCCCGTCGCCGTGCTTCCAGCGAGAGTTCCATCTCGCGCCGGATGGCCGCGGCCTCGTCCCGGTCGAAGGCCTCGTAGGTCGACCTGCGATCCGACGTCATGGCGATCGGCGGGAATCCCGCGATCTGGCGTGCCAGCGTCTCGGCCTCGGTGCGCGTCGTGCCGCGCGCCACCTTGCGCGTGGCCAGCCCGATCGCGATGGCCTCGTCGGCGCCGACGGCGCGCCCCGTGAGCAGCATGTCCATGGCGCGACCCTGGCCCACGATGCGCGGCAGGCGCACCGTCGTGCCGTCGCTCATCGGCACGCCCCAGCGGCGCGAGAAGACGCCGAAGGTCGCCGTGTCGTCGACGATGCGGATGTCGCAGAACAGCGCCACGCCGAGGCCGCCGGCGCAGGCATGGCCCTCGATCGCGGCGATCACCGGCTTGGACAGTGGTGCGCGCAGCGGACCCTGGTCGCTGCCGGCCCACGGAAAGTAATCCGTGCCCGAACCCAGCTCCTTCAGGTCGGCGCCGGCGCAGAAGGCGCCGCCGGCACCGGTCAGCACGGCGACGCGCGCCTCCGGATCGGCCTCGAAGGCGCGCAACGCATCGGCCAGGCCGTGCGCGGCCTCGTTGTCGAGGGCGTTCTTCGCTTGCGGGCGATTGATGGTGATGGTGGTCACCGGCCCCTGGGCCTCGACCACGATTTTCGGCGTGCTCATGACTTTGTCTTAGCGAACCGTCGCAAGCTCGTCTTCAAGCTGGTCGTTCGAGCGGGCCGGTGTGCGGAAGTACCACCAGTTATTCTGCGCGGTCCATTTCTCCTTGCGGGCGGTGCCGCTGCCCCAGACGCAGCGCTTGAATTCACGGGTGGCCGCCCTGAAGGCCTGGTCCGCGGCGTCGAGCTTCAGCGCATGGTCGCCCATCTCCTCAGCGCTGAACATCGGCAGCGCCTCGAGGATCAGCTCGCGCACATCGACGTCGTTCAACCAGTTGTCGAGATCGAACGTGTAGCCGTCCCGGTCGAGGTCGCGCACGAAGTCTGCCCACTGGTCGATCAGTTCCTGCAGGTCGGCGACCTTGGGCGGGCCGGGCGGCGGTGGCGGCTTCAATCTTTTCCTCGTTCGGACTGCCGACGATAGTAACGCTCGCCGTCGTTGGGTTTGAAGAAGGTGCGGATGACGCCGTTGGCATTGAAGGCGATGAAGCTTCCGGTGTCACGGTCGAAGCGCGTCACGACGCCGTCGCGCCGTACCGTCTCGAGGATCGGCCCGCCAACCCGGGCGTCCCGCAGCAACTGCGCCTGCCGGAGATAGTCCTGCTTGGTGATGCGGCCGAACTCGCTGCCGTGCTTCTGGTAGTGCTCGTCGAGGCGTCGCTGGTCGGCGAACCCCACGCTCGCGCCCCAGCCCTGGCCGGACTCGCGCGCTTCGGCCGAGATCGTGGTGCCGCGCGCGGCCTCGCGCTGGCCGCGTTCGGAAGTCTGGGACCAGAAGAGGAATATCGCGACCGCCGCCAGGGCCGCCGAGAGCAGGCGGCGCCACGGCAAGCCGCGGGTGCGGAGGTTCATGCCGCTATTGTGCGCCGCCTTTGAACCAGCGCGCAATCATGCGGCGCTCGGCATCGGTGATGTTCGTCATGTTCCCGGGCGGCATGACGCGCGAGGCGGCGGCCTGCTGGTTGATCGCCGCAGCCATCGCGTGGATCTGAGAGGGAGTCTCGAGCAACAGGCCTTTGGGCGGCGCCAGAAAGCCTTCCTGCGTCGGCTTGGCGGCGTGGCAGGGCGTGCAGCGCGCCTGGATGATCGGCTGTACCTCCACGAAGGCGACCGGGCCGCCGCCGTCGGCGCTGGGCCGCGGCAGGGCGAGAAGGGCGGTGAAGGCGATGAAGACGAAGCCCGCCGCCAGGACCAGCGGGTTGGTGTTGCCCTTGTGGCGCTGCACGAACCAGATGCGGATCAGGGCGCCCGCGATCGAGATCGTGATCAGCAGCACCCAGTTCCACTCGTGGCCGTAGAGGCCGGCATAGTGGTTGCTGATCATCGTGAACAGCACCGGGAGTGTGAAATAGGTGTTGTGAACCGACCGCTGGCGGCCTCGCAGCCCGTGAACCGGATCGGGGATGCGGCCTTCCTCCTTGGCCTTCACCAGCTCTCGCTGACCCGGGATGATCACGAAGTAGACGTTCAGCACCATGATGGTGCCGAGCATGGCGCCGAAGTGGATGTAGGCGCCGCGGCCGGAGAAGATGTGGCAGAGCGACCAGGCCGCGATCACGCAGTAGACGAAGATCAGCCCGCCCAGCACCGCGTCGTCCTGGCCCAGGGTCGAGCGGCAGAGCCAGTCGTAGACCAGCCAGCCCAGAACCAGGAAGCCCAGCCCGATCGCGATGGCCTGCGGCTGCGTCAGCGGCAGGACCGCGGGATCGATCAGCGCGACCTCCGCCCCGTAATAATAGACGAGGCAGAGCAGGAAGAAGCCGGTGACCAGGGTCGTATAGGCTTCCCACTTGAACCAGTGCAGCTCCGGCGGCAGCCGCTCGGGCGCCACCGTGAATTTCTTGGCGGTATAGAAGCCGCCGCCATGAACGGCCCAGACCTCGCCGCCGATCCCCTTGGCCGCATCGGCCGGATCGAGCGGCTTGTGCAGGTGGTTGTCCAGCCAGATGAAGTAGAAAGAAGCGCCGATCCACGCGATGCCCACGATCATGTGAGCCCAGCGCAGCAGCAGATTCAGCCAGTCTACGACGAAAGCGGCGTCCATCAGCCCTCGTAGCGCCTTGCCGGGCATGGCCTCAAGGCGGTAAATCGCCGTTTCGACTGAAATCCGAACGATTTTCGAGGGGAACGACTATGGCGGCTTTGGACCTTCCGGCGGGCGTGACGATCGACGGCGCCATCAAGCCTGGCTTTGAAAAGGTGCTCACCAAAGAGGCAGTCGCCTTCGTCGCCGACCTCCAGCGCAAGTTCAACACCCGCCGCGAGGAACTCCTGGCCGCCCGGGTCGAGCGCCAGAAGCGCCTCGATGCCGGCGAGAAGCCCGATTTCCTCCCCGAGACCGCGAAAATCCGCGAGAGCGACTGGACGGTCGCGCCGCTGCCCAAGGACATCCTCGACCGCAGGGTCGAGATCACCGGGCCGGTCGACCGCAAGATGATCATCAACGCGCTGAACTGCGGCGCCAACGTCTTCATGGCCGACTTCGAGGATGCCTCGACCCCGACCTGGGCCAACATGATCGAGGGCCAGTACAATCTGGCCGACGCGGTGCGCCGCCAGATCGACTATGTCGATCCCAACAGCGGCAAGGCCTACAAGCTGAACGAAAAGACGGCAGTGCTGTTCGTGCGCCCGCGTGGCTGGCACCTGCTGGAGAAGCACATGATGGTCGACGGCAAGCCGATGTCCGGCTCGCTGTTCGATTTCGGCCTCTACTTCTTCCATAACGCCAAGGAAGCGCTGTCGCGCGGCACCGGGCCGTATTTCTACCTGCCCAAGATGGAGAGCCATCTTGAGGCGCGCCTGTGGAACGACGTGTTCGTCGCCGCACAGGACGCGCTCGGCGTGCCGCAGAAGTCGATCAAGGCCACGGTGCTGATCGAGACCATTCTCGCCACCTTCGAGATGGACGAGATCCTGTGGGAGCTGAAGGACCACTCGGCCGGCCTCAACTGCGGCCGCTGGGACTACATCTTCTCCTTCATCAAGAAGTTCCGCGAGCAGGAGTGGGCGGTGCTGCCGGATCGTGGCACGGTCGGCATGACCTCGCACTTCCTGCGTTCCTACAGCCAGCTCGTGATCAAGACCTGCCATCGCCGCGAAGTGCACGCGATGGGCGGCATGGCGGCGCAGATTCCGATCAAGAACGACCCCAAGGCGAACGACGAGGCGATGGGCCGCGTCCATGCCGACAAGAAGCGCGAGGCCGGTGACGGCCATGATGGCACCTGGGTCGCCCATCCGGGCCTCGTGCCGATCGCCAAGGCCGAGTTCGACGCTGTGATGAAGGAGCCGAACCAGATCGCCCGCAAGCGCCAGGACGTGCACGTGACGCCGGCCGACCTGATCACCATGCCGACCGGTCCGAAGACCGAGGCCGGCCTGCGCCAGAACGTGGCGGTGGGTATCGGCTATGTCGAGGCGTGGCTGCGCGGCATCGGCTGCGTGCCGCTGTTCAACCTGATGGAAGATGCCGCCACCGCCGAGATCAGCCGCGCGCAGGTCTGGCAGTGGGTGCGCCACAACCAGAAGCTCGACGACGGCCGCGCCATCACCAAGGAGCTCGTGCGCCAGATCGTGCGCGAGGAGAACGACAAGGTGAAGGCGCAGATCGGCGAAGAGGCCTACGGCAAGGGCCGCTACGAGGACGCCGCCCAGCTGATGATCGATCTGGTCGAGCAGCCGCAGTTCTACGAGTTCCTGACCCTGCCGGCCTACGACCGCATCATCGCCGACGAGAAGGCGGCTGCGTAAGGACATCGCGATGATCAAGACCGTTTACGACGTCACGTCCGCGGGCAAACCCGACGCGCCGGCCATCGGCGCGCCGGGCCGTCCCTGGCTCACCTATGCCGGCCTGAAGAAGCTGACCAACGATACGCTGGCGGCGCTGAACGGCGTCGGTATCGGCCGGGGTGACCGAGTCGCCATGGTGGCGCCAAACGGGCCGGAGATGGCGTCTTCGTTCATCGCCGTCGCCTCGGGCACCAGCTCGGCGCCGCTCAACCCGGCCTATCGCGCCGACGAGTTCGAGTTCTATCTCGACGACCTGAAGCCCAAGGCCGTGATCGTGCAGAAGGGCATGGACAGCCCGGTGCGCGCGATGGCCGAGAAGGTCGGCGTACCGATCATCGAGCTGATCCCGGCCGAAGACGGCCCGGCCGGCAGCTTCACGCTGGACGTGTCGGCGCTGAAGCCGGCCAAGGCCGCGAGCCCTGGCATTTCGGTGGATGGCGAGATCGCGCTGGTCCTGCACACCTCGGGCACGACCGCGCGGCCCAAGATCGTGCCGCTGTCGACCGCCAACCTCGCGGCCTCGGCGCGTCACATCGCGGCGTCGCTGGCGCTGACACCGGCCGACCGTTGCATGAACATCATGCCGCTGTTTCACATCCACGGCCTGATCGCCGCGACGCTCTCGTCGATCGGCGCCGGCGCGTCGGTGTCGTGCACGCCGGGCTTCAACGCGCTGCGCTTCTTCGCCCAGCTCGAGGAGGTGAAGCCGACCTGGTACACGGCGGTGCCGACCATGCACCAGGCGATCCTGACGCGCCTGCGCAGCCATGCCGATGCCGCCAAGGCCGCGAAGCTGCGCTTCATCCGCTCCTCGTCGGCCTCGCTGCCGCCGCAGGTCATGCTTGAACTCGAAGCCGCGTTCGACTGCCCGGTGATCGAGGCCTACGGCATGACCGAGGCCAGCCATCAGATGGCGTCCAACGCACTGCCGCCGGGCAAGCGCAAGCCGGGCGCCGTCGGTCTCCCGGCCGGTCCGAAGATCGCCATCATGGACGAGGCGGGCCACTTCCTGCCGCAGGGCACGATCGGCGAGGTCGTGATCCAGGGGCCGAACGTGACGGCGGGTTACGACAACAACCCCGACGCCAACCTGAAGGCGTTCGCCGAGGGCTGGTTCCGCACCGGCGACCAGGGCCGTTTCGACGAGGATGGCTACCTGTTCCTGACCGGCCGCCTCAAGGAGATCATCAACCGCGGCGGCGAGAAGATCAGCCCGATCGAGGTCGACACGATCCTGATGGATCACCCGGCGGTCGAGCAGTGCGTGACCTTCGCCATCCCGCATCCGATGCTGGGCGAGGATGTCGGCGCGGTCGTCGTGCTGCGCCAGGGGCTCGAGGCTACCGAGCGCGAGCTGCGCGACTTCGTGGCCAAACACGCCGCCGACTTCAAGGTGCCGCGCAAGGTCGTGTTCGTGACCGAGATCCCGAAGGGCGCCACCGGCAAGCTGCAGCGCATCGGCCTGGCCGCCAAGCTCGGCCTCGGCGAAGCCAAGGCCTGAGGATAGCAACGTGACCTCGATCTGCGTATTCGGTGCCGGCGCGATCGGCGGCCTGATGGCCGCCAAGCTCGAAATGGCCGGCACGCCGGTGACCGTCGTGGCGCGCGGCCCGCACGGCGAGGCGCTGCGCGACAAGGGCCTCGTGCTGCTGAGCGAAGGCCAGGAGACGGTCACCCGTCCGCGCGTCGCGAACGATCCGAAGGAGATCGGGCCGCAGGACTATCTGGTCCTGACCCTGAAGGCGCATTCGCTGCTGCCGGCGATGGCGCAGCTGAAGCCGTTGATCGGGCCGAACACCACCATCGTCGCGGCGATCAACGGCGTGCCCTGGTGGTACACCTACAAACTGGGCGGCGAGTTCGAGGACAAGCTGATCCAGTCGGTCGATCACGAGGGCGCGCTGACCGCGGGTCTTCCGCCGTCGCAGGTGCTGGGCAGCATCGTCTATCCGGCGGCCGACGTGGTCGAGCCGGGCGTCATCGAGCACACCTATGGCGACCGTTTCACGCTCGGCGAACCCGACGGCAGCCGCAGCGAGCGCGCGGCGAAGCTGTCGGAGCTGCTGATCAAGGCCGGTCTCAAGGCGCCGGTGCGGCCGCGCATCCGCGACGAGCTGTGGGTCAAGCTCTGGGGCAACATGGCCTTCAACCCGATCAGCGCGCTGACCGGCGCGGCGCTCGACAAGGTGATCGGCGATCCCGGCACGCACGCGGTGTGCCGCGCGCTGATGGTCGAGGGCCAGGCGGTCGCCGAGAAGCTTGGCGTGAAGTTCGCCATCAATGTCGACAAGCGCATCGCCGGCGGCGCCGAGGTCGGCGCGCACAAGACCTCGATGCTGCAGGACCTGGAACGCGGCCGTCCGCTCGAGATCGAAGCGCTGCTGGGCGCCGTCGTCGAGATGTCGGAATGGGTCGGCGTCGACATGCCGATCGGCCGCAGCGTGCTGGCCCTGGTGCGCCAGCGCGCGGCGATGCGTTAAATGGAAAAGGTCGAACTCGTCTTCGACCCCGACAACGCGAAAGCGGCCGACTATGTGCGCGACCGCCTCTCGATGTTCAATTCGAGCCGCACGGGCAAGAGCGACTACTATACCTGCACCATCTTCCTGAAAGGCGAGAAGGGCGAAACGCTCGGGGGCCTGCTGGGCTACGTCTGGTCCGACTGGCTGTTCGTCTCGACCCTCTGGGTCGACGAGGCCCTGCGCGGCCAGGGCCATGCAACGCGCCTGATGGATGCCGCGGAGGATTATGCCCGCATGCGCGGCTGCCACTCTGCCCATCTCGACACCCACACCTGGCAGGCCCGCCCGTTCTACGAAAAGCGTGGCTACGAGGTCTTCGCCACCCTCGACGACTTCCCGCCCGGCCAAAAGAAGTTCTTCCTGAGGAAGAAGCTGGCGCTCCCCTGAGGGCTTACAGGAGAGGACCGTTCGGGTATCATCTGCCCATGAGCAAGACACTTTTGGCCGAGCTTCAGATGCTGGATGCTGGAGAACGTCTTCGTCTCGCCTACGACCTGCTGGAGAGCGTGGCCCAGGCCGAGACGTCCTCCCCCATCACCGAAGCGCAGCGGGCGGAACTGCGCCGCCGTCTGGCAGACTATCGCGCCCGCCCGGATGAGCCGGTCGTGACCCTCGCCGACATTCGCCGCGAGTTCGGCAGCACCTGATCTGTGCCGTTGCCAGTTGTCTATCGTCTGGTGGCGAAGCGCGAGACGATCGAAACCGCCCGGACCTACGAGAGTCTGAGACCAGGAGCGGGCTCGCTCTTCCTGGATGAAATCGCTCGCATTGAGCGTCATCTTTCGAATTCGCCTGGCCTCTATCAGGCGGTGTACGGGCCGATCCGCCGGGCCGTTCTGCGCCGATTTCCCTATGGGTTGTTCTACGTCGAAGAGGGAGAACGTGTTCTCGTTCTGGCGTGCCTCGATCTGCGGCGCGATCCGCAGGCCCTGGGCGATGCCATCGGACATAGATAGACCGGTAGCCGCCAGTTCGACTGTCAAAAGACTCAATACCAGCGACTTACGAAGTAGTAGTGGTCGCCAAGCGGATCAATCGAATAGGATGACGCTCCCGATGGATCCGACAGCGAGAAGAAGCGATCGGTTACTTTTCGATCGGGGTTGCCGAGCGTATCGCTTTCGTCGAACCAGATTTCTTCGAATGTTTGCGTACCGCAGCACCAAACGCTGGTGTCGCGATCGGAGACCTTGATCAAGCGAGGCGTCCCCGTGTTCGGGACGGTAGCGACCTTCGCGTCGTACGCGGAGCGCATCGTCAGGAATTCGGCTTTGTGGACCAGCCCGATCATTGGTCTTGCGAAGGTGCCAGGCGAGACAATCGCCAAGGCGATGAACGCGGGAAATGCCGATGAGATCAAGGCGGAGGTCCACTGCCTGAACCAGAGGCGTCTCAACACAGCAAGACTCCAGCCGATGACCGCAATCGGTAGCAGCACGAGCAAGAATAGC
>JAKFVZ010000287.1 GCA_021732965.1 Reyranella sp. | reverse complement strand
GCGAGTAACAACGCCACATTCGCGACCTCCTCGGCATGTCCCATGCGTCCGAACGGAATCGAGGCCAGCGTCCCGTTGTAGAGCGCGGGATTGTCGGTCTTGCGCTTGTCCCAGACGCCGCCGGGAAACTCGATCGAGCCCGGCGCGATGCAGTTCACGCGGATGCGATCCTTGGCATACATCGCCGCCTGCGTGACCGTGTAGTGGATCACCGCCGCCTTGATGGCGCCGTAGGGCGGCTGCCGCGCCGCCGGATGATGCGCCGAAATCGACGAGATGTTGACGACGTTGCCCTGCGACTTCTTCAGTTCGGGCAGCGCCTCCTGCGTGGCGTGCACGATCGAGAGCATGTCGACCGCGAGGTTGGCGGTCCAACCCTTGTCGTCGTCGGATGAGCCGAAGGCGGAGGCGTTGTTCACCAGGAAGTCGACGCCGCCCAGCGCGCCGATCGCCTCGCGCACATAGCCGCGCACGGCATCGCCCTTCGCCAGGTCGGCGCTGGCCGCGTGGGTCTTGTGGCCGTGCTTCGCGAGCTCGGCGCGAGTCTCCTCAAGGGTCCTCGCGTCGCGCGCGCAGATCGAAACGTCGCCGCCGCAGGCCGCGAAGCCCATCGCGATGGCCCTGCCGATGCCCCGGCTGCCGCCGCAAACGATCGCCTTCTTGCCCGTGAAATCCAGCTTCATCGCTTCCTCTCCCTCCGGCGCGACACTAGACGGCGCCATGGCATGAACAGCGGGCTACGGTGGCGGTCGCGGTTCCTCAAATCAAGCCGGGCATCCCGGTGTCCGGAACAAGCCCCGGTTTTCCCGCTCACGATGGAGTGACGAAATTTTCATGGAGAACGCATGCGTTCCCCGACATCATGGCGGAAAGTTGCTTCAGGGCGGCGAGCAGGGAGAGTTGGCAAGGTGCGGACAGTTTGGGCGCTCATGGCGCCGGTACTCCTGCACCTCATTTTCGCCGCCGCGGCACTCGCCAGCGAACCTGTCACCGGCGTCGACATCCTCATTCGCAGCAAGTCGGACGGCAGGGTCGTCGTCCAGACGATCACCGACAACCGCGGATCCATCGTCATCAAGGAGATGCGACCCGGCCTCTACAGCGTCGAGGCCGGCAGCAAACTCCCGGCAGCGCTCATCCGGCGCAGCGGCTCCTGGGGCATCGCGCTGATCCCCGTCGCAACCAAAACAGCCAAGCCCCAGAGCCATCGCGCCAAGCCCTCGGCGCAGGGCATGCAGGTCGACATCGTCGTCCCCGAAGGAGTCCCTATCAGCTACACGGTCATCGTCACCTACTGACGCCGGAGCCGAGGGCTTCATATTTGAACGGCGGAACGAGTCCGTTAGACTGCCTCCCAATAAAGAAAGCACAGGAGGCTACGCTCAAGATGACCAAGGTTGCGATTCCGCGCCGACGTGCGCTGATACTCTCCGGCGGCGCGCTTGCCGCTCCCATGATCGCGTCGGGCATCGCCCGTGCGCAAAGCGACTGGCCCAACCGGCCGGTGAAGTACATCGTGGTGTTTCCGGCCGGTGGCCCGACCGACACCCTCTCCCGCATCGTCTGCCAGGAACTCTCCGAGCTGACGGGTCAGCAGTTCATCATCGAGAACCGCGCGGGCTCCGGCGGAAACATCGGCGCCGACTTCATCGCCAAGTCTCCGCCCGACGGCTACACGATCGGCCTCTACACGATCACCGCGCACGCCATCGCGCCCACGCTCTACGCCAAGCTGCCGTTCGATGCGGGCAAGGACTTCACGGGCATTGCGACGCTGTGGGCGGTGCCCAACATGCTGATGACCCGGATCGACTTCCCCGCCAACACCATCCCCGAACTGATCGCGCTGGCGAAGGCCAATCCGGGCAAATACTCCTTCGCTTCGTCGGGTGCCGGCACCAGCCCTCACCTGACCGGCGAGATGTTCAAGCAGATGGCCGGCGTCAACCTGCTGCACGTTCCCTACAAGGGCAGCGCGCCCGCGCATCAGGACATCCTGGCGGGCCAGGTCGACATGATGTTCGACAACATTCCCGGCCCGCTCGGCCTGATGAAGGGCGGCAAGGTGAAAGGCTTCGCGGTCACCTCGAAGGAGCGCCATCCGGCGGTGCCGGACAAGCCGACTTTCTCGGAGTTCCTGCCGGGCTTCGAGATCACCTCGTGGGGTGGCATCTGCGCGCCGGCCGGCGTGCCGCCGGCAATGGTCGAGAAGCTCTCCGCCCTCACCAAGCAGGCGCTGCAGAAGCCCAGCGTCAAGGCGGCCTTCGACCAGCAGGGCGCCGCCCAGACCTGGAGGTCGCCGAGCGATACGATGGCTTTCCGGGCCGCCGAGGAGAAGAAACTCGCACCGGTGATCAAGGCATCCGGCGCGAAGGTGGAGTAGCTTCGTCGTCCTGAGCAGTCCTGCCGAGGGTGACGATGCCATCGAAGAAAGTCCTGGTCGCCGGGGCCACCGGCCTCGTCGGCTATGCCGCCCTGAAGCACTTCGCGGCCGTGGAAGGCTGCGAAGTGATCGCCGTGTCGCGGCGCCGGCCCGCCGAAACCTACGGCGCGCGCTGGCTGCCGCTCGATCTCACCGACAGGGCCGCCTGCGAGGCGCTGGCGCCCGACCTCGCGGGCGTGACGCACCTCGCCTATGCCGCGCTCTACGAGCGGCCCGGGCTCGTGGCGGGCTGGCAGGAAGAAGAGCAGATCCGCACCAACGACCTGATGCTGCGCAACCTGATGGCGCCGCTCGAACGCGCCGCCCCCGGATTGCGCCACGTCGCGCTGCTGCAGGGCACCAAGGCCTATGGCGTCCATGTCCGGCCGCTCGCCGTGCCGGCGCGCGAGAACCGCTCGGAGATGCACGAGCAGCCGAACTTCTACTGGAACCAGGAACGCTTCCTGCGCGAGCGCCAGCCGGGCAAGGCGTGGAACTGGTCGATCCTGCGGCCGGTGCTGATCGTGGGCGATTCGGTGGGCAGCGCCATGAACGTGATCCCGGCGCTCGGCGTCTATGCCGCCTTCATGCGCCGCGTCGGCAGGAAGGCGCTCGACTATCCGGGTGGGGTCGGCCGCGTGGCGCAGGCCGTCGACGCCGACCTGCTGGCGCGCGCCATTGCCTGGTCGGGCGAGGCGGCCACCGCGCGCAACGAAATCTTCAACGTCACCAACGGCGACGTCTTCGTCTGGCCCAACGTCTGGCCCGCCATCGCCGACGCGCTGGGCTTCGAACCGGGCGCCCACGTGCCGCTGGCGCTCGACCGCGAGATTCGGCCCCGCGAGGCCGAATGGGCGGAGATTCGCAGCGCCCACGGGCTCGCGTCCGGCACGCTCCGGGATTTCGTCGGCCTGTCGTTCGAATATGCCGACTACACGATGGGTTTCGGCCGCACCGAGCCGGGGCCGCCGGCCATCGTATCGACCATCAAGCTGATGCAGGCCGGTTTCACCGAGGTGATGGATACCGAGGCGATGTTCCGGAAATGCTTTGCCGCGATGCAGGCGAAAAGGCTCCTGCCGCGCCCGTGAACCGCAACGGCTGCCGGCTAAGCGGCTGTCGTCAAATTGTCATACGGCCCCCTCACCTTCCCCGGCCATTGGAACGGCGTGGAGGGCTGAATGACTAGCGATCTGGATCGCGAGACGCTGGAGGAGCGAATCCGTCGCGAGCTGGCGGACGGCATCGACGAGGAGCTGGAGCTCGAACTGGGCGACGAGATGCTGGCACGGATGAGCGAGCCGGGCCGCAAGCCGTCGCTGCAGGACGGGATCGACCGAAAGCTCTATTTCACCGAGCTGCTGCGGCTGCAGCGCGAGCTGATCAAGCTCCAGGCCTGGGTGGTCGACCAGAAACTCAAGCTCGTCGTCCTGTTCGAGGGCCGCGACGCGGCCGGCAAGGGCGGGGTGATCAAGCGCGTCGCGCAGCTGCTCAACCCGCGCATCTGCCGGACGGTGGCCCTCTCCGCGCCCTCGGAGCGCGAGCGCACCCAGTGGTATTTCCAGCGCTATGCCGCCCACCTGCCGGCGGCCGGCGAAATCGTTCTGTTCGACCGGAGCTGGTACAATCGGGCCGGCGTCGAGCGGGTCATGGGCTTCTGCAGCGAGAGCGACGTCCAGGATTTCTTCCAGACCGTGCCCGAGTTCGAGCGCATGCTGGTCCGCTCGGGCATCGTCCTGCTCAAATACTGGTTCTCGATCTCCGACGAAGAGCAGAACCTGCGCTTCCTCATGCGCATCCACGATCCCATGAAGCAGTGGAAGCTCTCGCCGATGGACCTCGAGTCCCGCCGGCGCTGGGAGGAATACACCAAGGCCAAGGAGGAAATGCTGGCGCGGACCCACATCCCCGAGGCGCCCTGGTGGGTGGTCGAGGGCAACAACAAGCGCCGCGCCCGCCTCAACTGCATCCACCACCTTTTGCAACAAGTGCCGTATAAGGACGTTGAACAGCAACCGGTCGTCCTGCCGAAGCGCGAGCACAAGCCCGACTACGCCCGAACGCCGGTCGCTCCCGAACTCTATGTCCCGGCGGTCTACTGATGGATTTCTTCAGGCGCTTCACTTTCCTCGTCTGCGCTCCGGCCTTCGACGCCGACGATCTCGAAGGCCACAGGCTCGGCGAGATCACCGTCTCGATCGAAAAGATGGGCTTCCAGGTGGTGCGCGCCCGCCGCATCGAGGATGCCGAGATGGTGGTCCAGACCGATGCCGCGGTCGGCTGCATGGTCGTCGACTGGGGCAAGAAGGGCCTCGACGGCAAGGCCGCCGCGATGATCAACATGATGCGGCGGCGCGGACTGGAGATGCCGATCGTCATCCTGGTGCGCCGCAAGCGCCTGCAGGACATCCCCGTCGAGGTGATGGATTACATCGACGGCTACATCTTCCTCTCCGAGGAAACGCCCGAGTTCATCGCCAAGAACCTGGTGAGCCGCCTCAAGCAGTATGCCGAGACGCTGAAGACGCCATTCTTCGGCGAGCTGGTCGACTATGCCGAGGAAGGCAACCAGCTCTGGACCTGCCCCGGTCACAATGGCGGCATCTTCTACAACAGGAGCCCGATCGGCCGGATCTTCGTCGAACATCTGGGCGAGGCGGTGTTCCGCGACGACCTCGACAACTCCGTGCTCGATCTCGGCGACCTGCTGGTCCACGAGGGCCCGGCGCTGAAGGCGCAAAAGGAAGCCGCTGCCATCTTCGGCGCGGAGAAGACCTACTTCGTCCTGAACGGCACCTCGTCGTCCAACAAGATCGTGCTGCAGGCGCTCATCGCCGAGGGTGACCTCGTCCTGTTCGACCGCAACAACCACAAGGCCGCCCATCACGGCGCGCTGTTCCTGGGCAACGGCATCCCGATCTATCTCGAGACCGATCGCAATGCGCACGGCCTGATCGGCCCGATCTTCCACGAGGCGCTCGACGAGACCGCCATCCGCGAGAAGATTCGCACCAACCCGCTGGTCAAGGACAAGGACGCGTGGAAGCGCGAGCGACCTTTCCGCGTCGCCGTCATCGAGCAGTGCACCTATGACGGCACGATCAACGACGCCCGCCTGATCGTCGAGAAGATCGGCCATCTCTGCGACTACATCCTGTTCGACGAGGCCTGGGCGGGCTTCATGAAGTTCCATCCGCTCTATGCCGGCCGCTTCGCCATGGGCCTCACGGATCTCGGTCCCGACAGTCCCGGCATCATCGCCACCCAGTCGGCGCACAAGCAGCTCGCGAGCTTCAGCCAGGCGTCGCAGATCCACGTCCGGGATCGCCACATCAAGGGCCAGCAACGGCGCATCGAGCATCGCCGCTTCAACGAATTCTTCATGCTGCACGCCTCGACCTCGCCCTTCTATCCGATCTTCGCCTCGCTCGATGTCGGCGCGCAGATGATGAAGGGGCGTTCGGGCGAAGTGCTGTGGGACGACACGATCCGGCTCGGCATCGAGATCCGCAAGAAGATGCGCGCCATCCGCCGCGAGTTCGAGGACAAGGAGCGCGATCTCGCGCGCCGCTGGTTCTTCGAACCCTTCGTGCCCAACCGCGTGAACGTCGGCGGTCGCGAGCAGGCCTGGGAGGAGGTGCCGACCGACGACCTCGCCGTCGATGCCCGCTACTGGGAGCTGGCGCCGGAGGCACGCTGGCACGGCTTCACGCATGTGGCGCCGGGCTATGCGATCACCGACCCCAACAAGCTGATCGTCCTGACGCCTGGCTTCGACCGCGAGACGGGACGCTATGCCAGCCACGGCATTCCAGCCCCGGTCGTGGCGCAGTATCTGCGCGAGAACCAGATCGTGCCGGAAAAGAACGACCTCAATTCGCTGCTGTTCCTGATGACTCCCGGCGTGGAGTCGAGCAAGGCGGGCACGTTGCTGAGCGCGATGGTGATCTTCAAGCGCCTTCACGACGAGAATGCGCGCCTCGAGGACGTGATCAGCGAGTTCGTGCGACGCCGGCCCGGCCGCTACGGCGGCCTGCGCCTGCGCGATCTCTGCGCGGAGATGCATGCCTTCTTTCGCGAGGCCAACGTAAGCTTCCTGCAGCGCGCGCAGTTCGCGCCCCAGCACCTGCCCGATCCGGCGATGCCGCCGCACGAAGCGGTGCGCCAGCTCGTGCGCAACAATGTCGACTATGTGCCGATCGACCAGGCGGCCGGCCGCATCGCCACGACCATGTTCGTCGTCTATCCGCCGGGCATCGCCAGCATCGTGCCGGGCGAACGGCTGGACGAGCGGGCCAAGCCGATGCTCGACTATCTGCGGATGTTCGAGAAGTCGGCCAACCTGTTCCCCGGCTTCGACGTGGAAATCCAGGGCATCTATCGCGAGATCGACAAGAACGGCGTCGTGCG
Source organism: Reyranella sp. (assembly GCA_021732965.1). Taxonomy (GTDB): domain Bacteria; phylum Pseudomonadota; class Alphaproteobacteria; order Reyranellales; family Reyranellaceae; genus Reyranella. The sequence goes on along the minus strand of JAKFVZ010000287.1, from coordinate 3,300 downwards.
CTTCTACACCTACGTGGTGCGCGAGTAGGCGATCTCGACCGGCGGCGTCGTGGTGCCCGCGCCGATGGCGCGCTGCATCAGGACGCTGTCGGACCACTTGCCGTACTTGAAGCCCACGCCCTGCAGCAGGCCGACGCGGCGGAAGCCATGGGCCTCATGCAGGCTGAGCGACGCGACGTTGTCGGCGTCGACATAGGCGAACATCTGGCGATAGCCGGCGCTCGCACAAGCTTCGATCAGCGCAGGCAGGAGCAAGCGGCCGATCCCGGTCGAGACATGGTCGGGATGGACGTAGATCGAATGCTTGACTGCATAGCGGTAGGCCGGCCGTTTGCGGAACGGCACCGCATAGGCGTAGCCCACGATCACGCCGTCGCGCTCGGCCGCGAGATGGGGCAGCTTTCGCCGCAGCATGTTCTTGCGCCGGCGCTTGATGTCGTCGGCCTGGGTCGGCTCGATATCGACGGCGCCCAATCCCCGCGTGATGTGGTGCGTGTAGATCGCGATCATCGGCGCCACGTCGTTCTCGGTCGACGGTCGCACCACGATCGCGCCCCGTGGCTTGTCGAGCACGGACTCGCTCGTCGCTGGATTCACCCGATCCTCCTCCACGTCGCCCGGATCAAACACGCTTCCATGACCGTTTCATGTCGGCACAAAAAGAGGGCCCGGAGAGTTTGCACTCTCCAGGCCCCCAGACGCCCCCTCTAAACTCGCTGGCGCCGCGGCGATCTCTCGAACCGCGTCACTCCATGCCCGCGAAGATACGGGCGGACGCGCCATCGGCACAGGGGGCGCTTGGTATCAATTGTTGTGGTTTCGTGACCGGCCGGAAAAGCTCGCTCGCACGTGATCGGCCAGGTCGCGCGCCGCCGGCCCCAGGCCCGGCGGCGCGTAGAGATTGATGCGGAATTCAGGCAGCGCCGGCAGCCTGGCCTCCCGGCCCAGGATGACGAAACGCTCGGGGACGGAGGAGCGCAGCAGCGGCGCCACGGCCAGCCCTGCTTCCAGCACCGCATAGACTGGCTCCAGCCGGCTCACCTCGCAGACCGCGCGCCAGTCGCGCCGCGCCTTGCCCAGCGCCTCGACCGCGACGGGACGAAAGACGCAGGTCGGCGCGCCGAGCGAGACCGGCAGCGGATCCTTGAGATGGGCGTCGCCATCGGCCGCACCGACCCAGACGAGCCGGTCGGTGCGCAGGGTCTCGCCGTGCCGGCCGCACTCGGTCTCGGTCGTCATGGCGAGATCGACGCCACCCGACTTCAGCTCCTCCCGGATCACGCGCGAATCCTCGCAGACCAGGCTCACGCGCACGCGCGGCTGTGCCTTGGCGAAGCGCCGCAGGATCGCCGGCACGAAGCTGCCGATGATGTCATAGGGCACGCCGAACCGGACCTCGCCCTCGAACTGCGGCGCGCGCATCGACGACCAGACCTCGTCGTTCATTGCCACGAGACGCCGCGCCTGTTCGAGCAGCCGCTCGCCGGCCGGCGCCAGCACCAGTCCGCGTCCCTGCCGCGTGAACAGGCGGCAATCGAGCGCCTCCTCCAGCCGCTTGATCTGCTGGCTGGCGGCGGCTTGACTCATGCCGAGTGCGGCGGCCGCGCGGGTGACCCCGCCCGCTTCGACGACGGTGAGGAAGGCGCGAACCAGTGCCATGTCGAGATCCTTGCGCATCCTCATATATAATCATTTCCGAACGATCCCATCAAAAACATTCGTTTTTGTTATTTATGGGATCGCCGTAGCGTGGCGTCATGACCACGAAGATCTCGGGCCTCTGGCTCCCCCTCATCACGCCGTTCAAGGACGGCGCCATCGACTTCGCGAGCTACGACCGGCTGGTGAACCACTACATCGCCAAGGGCGTCGACGGGCTTCTGCCGCTCGGCACGACGGGCGAATCGCCGGCGCTCGACGAGGACGAGATCGCCGCCGTGATCGAACGCACGCTCAGCGTCGCCGACGGTCGCGTGCCGGTATTCGCGGGCGTGGGCGGCAATGCCACCGCCAAGGTCGAGAAGGAACTGAAGCGGCTCCGTCATCTGCCGGTCGCCGGCATCCTGTCGGTGTGCCCCTACTACAACCGGCCGAGCCAGGACGGGCTGATCGCGCACTTCCGGCGCATCGCCGGTGCCACCGACCGCGACATCGTGATCTACAACATCCCCTACCGGACCGCGGTGAACCTCTCCAACGACTCGCTGCTGGAGCTCGCCGAGGTGCCGAACATCGTGGGCGTGAAGGACAGTTCCGGCAGCGTCGAGCAGTCGCTCGAACTGCTGCGCCGCAAGCCGTCGGACTTCGCCGTGCTGACCGGCGAGGATGCGTTGTTCTTCACCATGCGCGCCAACGGCGCCGAGGGCGGCATCCTGGCCGCGAGCCACGTGGCGACGGAAGGATTCGTCGAGGTCGAGCGTTGCTTCCGCGCGGAGGATCTATCGGGTGCGCGCAAGGCCTGGGCCCCGCTCGCCGGCTTCGTACCGATGCTGTTCGCGGAGGCCAACCCGATGCCGATCAAATATCTCCTGTGGCGGCAGGGCCTGATCGCCTCGCCGGAATGCCGGCTGCCGCTCACGCAGATCTCCGACGGCCTGGCCCGCCGGCTCGACGCGGCGTTCGCCGAGAAGAAGGCGGCGGCCTAGCCGCGCGCCTTCAGGAGGTCGCGGATTTCCGTCAGCAGTTCCTGCTCCTTGGTCGGCGTGGCAGGCGGCGGCGGTGCCGCTTCCTCCTGCCTGGTCACGCGGTTCATGCCCTTGATCACCATGAACAGGACCCAGGCGATGATGAGGAAGTTGACCGTGACCGTAAGGAAGGTGCCGTAGCCGAGCGTGGCGCCGGCTTTCTTGGCGGCGTCGTAGGTCGCGGCCTGGCTGGCGGCCGGCGTCAGGCCGATGAAGTAGTTGGTGAAGTCGAGCCCGCCGGCGATGCGGCCGATGATCGGCATGATGATGTCGCCGACCAGCGAGTCGATGATCTTGCTGAAGGCCGCACCGATAATCACGCCGATGGCGAGATCCACGACGTTGCCGCGCATCGCGAACTTCTTGAATTCCTGCAGCATCGACTTTCTCCCCTTGTCGTCGTCAGGTCACGCGCAGCCATACCAGCAAAGCAGAAACCGTGACGACCGAGAAGGCCGTCGTGAGCAGCACGGATGCGGTGTTCTGTTCGACCGAGATGTTGAACTGCTTGGCCAGCACGAAGGCGTTGGCCGCCGTCGGCAGCGACGCCATCAGAAGCGCCACCTTGCCGGCGATCGAATCGATCGGCACGAAGAGCGGCAGGATCAGCAGCGCC
>JAKFVZ010000220.1 GCA_021732965.1 Reyranella sp. | reverse complement strand
GGGCCGGGCCACTGCACAACATGCCACTGATCTCCGCGACCACTTCGGCCGCCGTGCACACGGCACCTCGTCCGACCTTGAATTGCAGGCGCCTGGCACGGCTGACCATCGCTCTTTCGCCGCGCTCCACACCTCAGCGCCACGCGTCGCGCTGCCAACGACTTCTCAGCGGCGCGCCGCGCGGCCAGCTTTCCTGCAGGCGAGTTCGCCCACATGCGCTGTAGCGAGACAGGGCGCGCAACGTCACTAGGCCCGCCCGCCAAATCATTGTCCATGAGCTATCCGTTCTCCACGAAATGTATTCTGATTTTCACGCCCACCTTCGGGGTAGGCTCCGCGCTTGTCGGCGCGTAGACCTCCCGAAGGGAGCGACAAGACCGACACCCGACAAGCGTTGAAATCATTGAGCTTTTTGGGTGCTTGTCGAAGAACCGACACCGACAAGTCCGACAAGTCCCGGTCGAATACCCCGAAAAGCCAACATCGGCGGCGTTTTAGGCTTGTCGCCGACAAGCAATCGACAAGTCCGACAAGTGCTCATGCCGCCTTCTAATTATCTCGAACCGGATCGCGTATTACATGCAGCGGCGCGGTCGGCCCGCGGCCCACACGGCCGAGTCGGATGCGTACAGATTGCCCGCCGTTGTCGATGTCGACGCCGTCTCCGAGCACCCGCTTGATGTGGCTGTCGACGGTGTTGCGGCTCGTCGCCCTGCACATGCGCTTGTCGCGCATGAGGTCCGCCAGGTCGTCTCTGATGTCCGACAGCTTCACTTGAAGTTGATCCCCCATGAGGCCGTCGATGAGCGTTGCGAGTTCCACGCCACCTGCTTTCTCCTTCTCGCTCACCTGGTTGGCCGTCGCCGCGATCCGGGCTTTGATGTCCACCAACTCAAGCACGGGGGCGAAGTCTCCGCGGGCTTGGAGTTGCTCGCGCGGGGTGCCGGCGAAGTGATCGGCGGCGCTGGCGACATCTTGGACGGAGCCGTTGCCGACCGGGGCGCTCCGGCGTCGAAACACTATCGGCTCGCGAGGTTTACGATCGTGGCTCGTCTTTGAGAAATCCAGCCGGATGAGCTGTTCTTCAGCCGTTGCGCCCCAAGCTGCTTCTCCGGCACCCAAGCCGGTGACGTTCGTCAGGGTGAACGCGCTACGAACCTTTCCGACGGCAGCGAAGCCGCCGCGACCCGCGCCCATGTCGCCAGCCGCCCCGCGAGTAGCCTTAGACGTATGGTGGACAACCGTGATGCTGGCACGGCATCGGGCAGCCATCACGGCAAGCGCTTGCATCAGAGAGTCGGCGTCATCGTTGCTGTTCTCTTGTCCGCCGACAAGCAAACTGATCTGCGGATCCAGCACGGCTAGAATCGCGCCGTGCGCCCTGATGGTTTCCTCGAGGTGGTCGGCGCCGTCGGCGCGGGTGAGCGCACCGCGGTCGCCATTCCGCCTCTCCATAATCTTCAGCACGCCGTGATCGACGCCGCTCCAAAGAATGACAGCGTGAATCATGTCCTGGTCGGTGAGGCCGTAGTGTCGTTGGGCGGCAGCAAGGCGCCGCTGCATTTCGTCTAATCTATCTTCCGCGTTGTAGATCACGACAGGCCCGCTGGCGTGGAGCCGCTCATCGCTGATAGGCGACCCGTTGGCACCGGCACCACGCAACAAGTCCTCGCGGCCGGTGGAGACGATGAGCGCATCCCTCAGAGCGAGGGTCGACTTGGAAATGCCGGGCTCACCGGTGCATTGGCATACGTCACCAATAGGGAGCCGAGGCTGCACAAGCCATTGACGAACGCCGATCTTCTGGGGGTTCACCAGCCCCCGAACAACGCACAGTGACGACACCGACCATGCCTCAGCGCGGATTGCGGGCGCGCCGGTAAACCACGTGTCCGGCTGCGTCTGGGGTTTGGGGCGTGTCCGGCCCAGCGCCTTGGTGATCGTGTGCGAGGCGTAGTATTCGCCGCGGCCTCTGTCGCCATCCTCCAAGAGGCGCTCCGGCGCGACGGCGAACACGACTTGAGCGAGCTCGGTGGGATTGGTCAGGCCTTCCTCGATGCACCTGGCGGCGATCGCGAAATCCCGGTCTGATCGATTGGAGCCGGCCAGAGAGGCGGCGAGCGGCGCCAGCGCGTCGCGATACGGTCCTAGGTGCGCCGGCAGCGGCTCGCCGCTGGCCGCCGCCAGGACTGCGGCATAGTCGAGGTCAATCGGATCAATCGGGGCGTGCTCAACCACCGGGGCGGGCGGTGCCGCCATGTTTAGATCAGCCAGTGTGGCAGTCGTGTCCGGCGAGAAATAAATCAGGCGGGCGCGTGTGCGTTTCCGACCTTTGGCCAGCTTCTTTGCGTTTGGGACGTTCTCGGTAAAAGGGATCCGAAAGGGATGCTCGATGCTATGGACTCTATCGCCTCCTAGCCGGTCGCCAAGCCCTTTCGCCTGGGCCTTCACGCGGTCGCGAGTCGCCGGGTCATTGGGCAAAGGCTCTGCGAATAGCCAGACGATCTGCACGCCGTTGCCGCTGTCGATCGCAGCCGTTGCCGATGCGAACACGTTGTGCCGCCACGACGTCGCGATGCTGAGAAGCCGCTCCCGCTCCCGCTCATACCCGCCCTCTGTGGCTTCCACCGCAGGGTTGGGATCAAGGTCGACGACGATGCCGCGGATGGCGGCAACGTCGGCCTCGCGCAGCCGGCCATTCTTGCCCGTCTGCTCCGCGACCGGCTTTGGCTGATTCAACGTGTAGTACAAGCCGGCCTTGCCAGCGTGCGCCTCGAGGAAGCCGCGCAGCTCTTTGCTCTCGCCAACCGTCTGAAACGTCGCGCCGGTCGCGCCGCCGCCATCCGGCGGTATTGCAACAACAGCGATGAGGCCGCCAGTCGCTACCGTGGCCAGGAAGTCGACGGCGCGGTTGAGATCGTCGTCCCGGTCGTCAGATTTGGGGCGTGATAGTTCGTCAGCTTCGGCGATTGTGAAAGCGACCGCGGCTGCAACGTCCTTCGCCGTTGCGCCGGTTTGTGTTAGGGTCCTGATATTGTGCTCCCTCGGTTGGTTGCGCCGGGTGCTGTCCTCTCCACAAGGGGCACCCGGCGTTGGTCGCGACAGCGCGCGACGAAAAGGGGCGATGACGCCCTCGCTGCTCAAATCACCAATCAAACCAGGTCGAGAAGTCCGGACGGGCGCCCGTTAGCCGATGTCGCCGGATATGGGCTGGTAGCGCCTGTCGTAACGATCCTCAGCCGCCCTTTCATCTTCCGCCACCATCGCGCCCGCGGACCCAGCGGCCCAAGCGGTGTGACCGAGCAACAAGTCATCGGCGATGCTCAAGCCAGCCCACACCAGCGACATGTACGCCGGGCTGGCGCTGCTGTGGGTGTTATGGGCCGCAATGCGGCCGGCGGATTCGAAGAAGGAGCGAACACAGGCGTCAACGTCTCCGCTGGGGATACCAGGGCCGAATGCCTCGGAGACTGCCAGGCAAGCCCGCTCGTGGGCGTCAGGCTGGCCAGAGTGAGCGCCGCTCATCAAGTACAGTCTGACCACGAGCGGCGCGGTGAGCGATTTGGGCGACGACGCCGGCACTCTGGCCTCGGGCGCGGTGAGTATCGCCACTTCCAGCCGCAACACCTCCAGGCCGTGCGCCAAGAGTTCCGTCGTTGTGCCAGGCCGCCAACCGGCAGGCCGCCGCTTCTCCACAATGCGTCGCGCGAGTTCGCGACAGGCTTGCAGCACCGTCCCCGGTTCGCGTGCCGCGCTCCGCATGATCGCGTTGTAGGTTTCGCGCAAGACTGAGCCGCGCGGCGGGTTTGCGATGGAATCGGGGACATCCACGAGGTCGTAAAGGGGGCCGACCATCAGGCGGCACACCGGCGCTCGAGGGTGTCGAGCCAGTCTGTGATTACGCGCCCCCGCCACGCCAGGCGACCGGACGGCAGGCGGATGGGCTTCGGAAACTTGCCGGCGCGAACAGCGCGCGCGAGTGCTGCCCTTGAGCCAACGATACCGACCGCGGCGACATCGTGCGCGCCGAAGAGTGCTTCGGGCTGCGCTCGAAATTCAGAAAGCGTGGTGCTGGACGTGCTCCCGAGCGGGATATAACGCTTCACACCGTGGGCGTGTGTTTGAGTAGTGGTTTCCATCGGCGATTACCCCCTTCTAATGAGTGAGACTATGCGCCCTTTGACCACTCTCTTTCATGTCGATCAGTACAATCAAACCGGCCGGGGGCCTGCTTGACCGCCAAATTCATAGAGGAAGCGGGGGCAGCTCGCCGCGTTTCCGGTCTCTTGGCACCAAATCATCCGTCCAGCCGAATTTGTCAGTGCAGTACCTGTATGATGCTCGGCACTGGTTGTTCGTAGTTCCGGCCGCTCCGTATCGCGCCCGGCAGAAATGGGCGGCGATTGAGGCTTCGTCTTTGCGGGGGCCTATCTTCGCGCGTGGCCAGTCGGGGGCGCTCCAGAGTTCTTCTTTCTCACGGTGCGTAAGGCGCTTCGCGTCAACGTACGCAACGAAGTGAAGCCATCGTTCCGGTTTGTTGGGCTGGCGCCGGCGTTGCTCGCCCTTTTCGCCTATGAGGAAACGCTCCAATAGACGAGATAGAGGCCCTCTTTTGCGATAGGCGATCAGAACGTCTTTGTACACGCGGTCGATATCTTCTTGCGGGTATGCAAGGCGGACCATCCCGCGAAGTCGTTGCTCGACGTCTTCCGGTCTGTGCTTCGCCTCAGGCAGCACGAACATTGCACCAATAACCGACCGCGAGGTCTCCCGTCTTTTCAAGGCGTCCGCCAAGTCGGCCGCGGGGCTTGTCTTGCGGCTTTGGCTCATGCTCGCGCCCCTGCACCCACCAAAGTAACGACGTTCGATTCGGCCGCGCCGTGTACCTGCGACAGCAAGAGGTCGGCCCAGGCGTCGACAGCGGAGCGGACCTTCCCTAGCCGCTGGCTCAGCTCGTACCGAGAAGTGACGCCCATTCTTGACCGCGCGGAGTGCCCCAGCGCGCGGCCTATCAAGCTTTCCTCCGTGTTCAGGATCTCGCCCAAACCAGTGGCAAAGCTTCGTCGCAGGTCGTGTATCACCCACGGTTCGGAAAGGCTGGCGGCGTCGCGCAAATCTACCGCCGCGCGCCGCCAGCCGGCATAGCTTGTCCGGCCGAACGTGGCGCTGAACACGTAGTCGCCCGCGGCGCCCTTGGGCTGAGCCTCGATGATCTCGCGGGCGGGCCGGCTGAGAGGGACGATGTGAGGTCGTTTCGATTTCATTCGGGCTGCCGGGATCGACCACACACCGTCGGCGGTCCAAGCCTTGGATTCGCGGTCGTAGTCGAGTTCGGACCAAGCCATGCCGGTCACTTCCTCGCGGCGCTGGCCCGTCAGAATCAGCAACCTGACGAGGGTGCTGGCGGTGCCGCTGATCTGCTCCGTAGCCCGCCACACCGTCGCCAGCTCCTCGATCGTCAGCGTGCGGGCCCGCGCCGTTTCGGCCACCTGCGGTTTAAGGCCGGCGAGGGGGTTGGCGTCGGCCAAATCCGCATCCACGGCATAGGCTAAGACACCAGACAGGGCGCGTTGGACGCGGTTCACCTGCGGCCCTAACCCCGCCTCATCGCGCAGCCGCTCCAGCACTTCGATCACGTCGCGCCGGCGGATGGTCTGGACCTGGCGCCCGCCAAGCGCCGGCAAGATGTGCAGGTCGAGGATACGGCGCGCCTCGCGGTAAGATCGCTTGTCTTGGCGCGCCTGGCGCCTTTCCCAGCGGTCCACAACGGCGGCAAGGGTGTTCGCCTGCCGGGCCGCGGGCGAGGGTGCGCGGACGTCGTGACCGTCGCGCACCTGTTGCCGCAGCTTCGCCGCCATCGAGCGGGCCGATGCCAGCTTTACCGCAGGGTAGGAGCCGAGCGCCCGCCGTGTGGTTCTGCCGGCAGGTGTCCTGAACCTAAACGACCAGCTTTTCACGCCGAATGCAGTAACCCGCAGGGCGAGCCCCTGCGTCAGCTCGTCCGTAATGTCGACGGCGCTCGCGCCCGCCGGGGGCGGCTTCAGGGCCTCAATGAAGCGGTCGGTGAGACGGACACGGCGCGTCAAAACGACCCCCTGCGCCCGCTACGGGGTGCTCCTGTGGACGCGCTGTGGACGCATGGTGCTGAACTGGCCACTGTTTCCCAAGGTAACACACAGGGCGCCGAACCAAAGCAAAAACGTCCTGTTTTCAGTGGGATAGCGGGCGATGGCTTCACGACAATGGGCTGTTTCGGCGTCCCTTGGCGAGCCGTGATTAGCCCTCTGCCACGTCTCCCAGACGTGAAGCCTCCCTGTTTGACTCGCCGGGCCCCTGGGCCCGGCGTTTTTTTTTGATGTCGTGGGGCGATGTGCCGCTCACGTCGGCGCGCCGGCCGTGCCGCACATCAATTGATGTCGAGCGACCGATTGCCCATATGTCTTTCAGAGATGCTCCGTCATGTTCTCTGAAGTCAGGCAAGGAATCCTTCCGATCGCTCTGCGCAACATCAAGCGCCGGGGCGACCTCGAACGGGCAGGTCTGCTGATCGAATCGCTGGCCAAGCACTGGCGGGACAGCAAGCCGTTCGAGCTTCTGGTCGTCGCGCCCAACGGCGATGCCGGCCTGCTGCGCAACGACCTGCCGCGCTTTCCGAACATCAATGTGAGTGTCCGCCGCGAGGGCGATTTTTTCCGGCCGTTCAGCCCGTTCTACTGGATGACCGGGTGGTACCGGCAACAGATCGTAAAGTTGCACGTGCCGGCGGTATTGGGCTTCGGCGGCTTCCTGACCCTCGATTCCGACGTCTGTTGCGTCGGCGATTTCGATTCGCAGACCTTCCTCCAGCACGACCGTGCGCTGTCGCGCTGGGAACCCAAGCAGCATCACGAATGGTGGCGCAGCGCCGCCGAGGTGATCGGCATCCCTTACGATCCGAGGGCGCATGGGCTTTCGGTCACGCCGAACATCCTGCATGGCGATCTCGCCCGGCAGACCCTGGCCCGGCTGCAGGGCCGTTATCTCGATGCAACGACGTCGCTGCTGCTGAAGCTGGTGAGCCGGCCCGGCCATGTGCCGTGGACCGAGTACTCGCTCTATACCAGTGCGGCCGAGATCAACGGCACGCTCTACGACTATCACGCCGAGTGGGACACCTGTTACACGGCCGACGTCCACCTCTTCTCCGAGAAGTCGTGTATCTGGGGCGCCGATGACTTCCAGCGGCTGGTGAATCTGCCGAACGGAACCGATCCCGGCGGCAAGTTCATCATCGTGCAGAGCCATGCGCGCATCCCGCTCCAGCAGGTGCGCGACTACTGCCTGAGCTTTGCCGGTTAGGCTTTTTCCTCAAGTCCTGTCGTTGTGCTCGCCGATCTTCGGCGCCTTTTCCATGCCGCCGGCGCGCTCGCCGTCGATGCTGAGCGGCAGGCCATGGAAGAGGGCATTCGAGCCGGCATAGGGCTGGACGAACATTGCCAGCGCCGCCACCTGCGCCAGTTCCATCACCTGCGGCACCGAGTTCAGCGGCCCGTTGGGCACGCCCAGCGCATCGAGCTTGGCCGCCCAATGGGCGCGCGGGTGTTCCTTCATGATGTCGGCGATCATGCCCAGCAGCAGTTCGCGCCGCTCCGCGCGCTGGACATTGGTTCTGAACCGCTCCTCGTCCGGCCATTCGGGATGGCCGAGCGCTTCGGCGAACTTGCGCCACAGCCGGTCGTTGCCGGGGCAGATCATCAGCGGCCCGTCGCTGCACTCGAACGCCTGGTAGGGCGTCAGGGACGGATGGCCGGTCCCCTGGCGCGGGGGCATCTTGCCGGTCACCGACCAGCCCGCGACATGGTTCGACGCCCACATCAGCCCGCTCTCGAACAGTGAGGTGTTCACCCGGCTGCCCTCGCCGGTGGCCGTGCGCCTGGCCAGCGCCGCCAGAACGCCGATCGCGGTCCACATGCCGGTCGACAGGTCGATGATCGACACGCCGATGCGCGCCTCGGGCCCCGTGGGATCGCCGTTCAACGAGATGAGGCCGGCCACGGCCTGGATGATCGGCTCGTAGCCCGGCCGGTCCTTCCACGGGCCGGCATGACCGAAAGCGCCGAGATCGGCATAGATCAGGCGCGGAAAGCGCTTCGTGAGGGTGGCGCCGTCGAAGCCGAACTTGGCCGGCACGTCGGCGCGCAGATTGTGGACGAAGATGTCGGCGGCGCCGATCCGTTCGATCAGCGCCTCGCGCTGCGCCGGATCGGCGAGGTCGCAGGTAATCGACTTCTTGCCGCGGTTCAGCGCGATGAAGCCGGTGGCATCGCCCTCGACGAAGGGAGGGCCCCATTTGCGGGCGTCGTCGCCCTCGGGCCGCTCGACCTTGATCACCTCGGCGCCGAGGAAGGCCAGGATCTGGCCGCAATAGGGACCGGCGAGGTTCTGGCCGAACTCGACGACCTTGATGCCCGCGAGAGGGCCTGAAGGGTTACTCATCGCAGGTTGCTCCCCAGTATCTCGCGCGCGATCACCATGCGCTGGACCTCGCTCGGGCCCTCGCCGACACGGCGGATGCGCATCTCGCGATACCAGCGCTCCAGCGGCAGGTCCTTGGTCATGCCCATGCCGCCGTGGATCTGCATGGCACGATCGACCACCCGGCCGCCGCCTTCCGAGGCCGTGAGCTTGGCGATCGAGGCCTCGATCTTGAAGGGCAGGCCGCGCCGCGCCTTCTCGGCGGCTTCGAGCGTGAAGTGGCGGGCGGTGCGAATGTCGATCTCGTTGTCGACCAGCATCCATTGCACGGCCTGGCGATGCGACAGCTTTTCGCCAAAGGTCGAACGCATCTTGGCCCATTCGATCGCCATTTCGTGCGCGGCGATGGCGACGCCGATACAGCCGGCGGCATAGGGGATGCGCTGGCGGGTCAGGCGATCGTTGGCGACGGCGAAGCCCTTGTTCACCTCGCCCAGCACCTGGTGGTCGCTGACCCAGCAATCCTTGAATTCGAGCTCGGTCGCGTAGTGCGAGGAGCGCAAGGTGTGAACGACGCGGCGCACATGGAAGCCCGGCGTGTCGCTGTCGATGATGAAGCAGGTGATGCCGGCGCGGCCCTTCGACGAATCGGTGCGGGCGAAGACGATGCCGTACTGCGCGCGGTCGGCGTTGGAGATGAAGATCTTGGCGCCGTTCAGCACCCAGCCATTGTCCTTGCGCTCGGCCCTGGTCTGGATCGCGCGCGCGGGATCGCTGCCGCCCGACGGCTCGGTGAGGCCGAAGAAGGCCTTTTTCTCGCCGCGCAGCGTCGGATAGAGGTAGCGCTCCTTCTGGTCGTCGTTGGCCTCGAAAATCTGCGCAAGACCCGCGCCGCCGAAGGTGCCGTAGCAGGGGACATAGAGACCGGCGCGATGCTGGGCCATCTCGATGGCGAGCAGCACGCGCGTCACGATGTCGATGTCGGGGCCGCCATACTCCTTCGGGATGTCGATCCCGAACAGGCCCATCGCCTTGGTCTTCTCGACCAGCCGCGCGTGATCCGCCGGATCGAGCTCGGAAGCGTCAGGATCGAGCCCGGCCTCGAGCGGGATGATCTCTTCCCGCACGAACCGGCGCACCTGCTCGATCAGCATCTGCTGTTCTTCGTTGGGCTCGAAATCCATTTTCTCTGTCCTCTTGTTCCTCTGCCGCGCCAGGGGGAGAGGCTAGGTGAGGGGGCGACGCTTCAATTCGGGCTCAGCCGACCCAAGGGAGGCGGGTTCTTTGCATTGTCGGGCGGAAGGCTGCCGTGGTCGGCCTTGTGCACCATCAGCAGCTCGAACCAGCGCGTGCGGTACTGCTGGTTCACCTCGACGCGGAACTGGTGGCTGGCTCCACGCTCGGCGAGTTCGCGCTGCAATTCGCTGCGCAGGCCGAACGGCGCGCGGGCGCCGGCCTGGCCGATACAAAGGATGGCGCCCGAGGCGTCGGCGATCTGGTAGACGCCGAGCTGGCCCGGCAGGCGGGCAATCTCCTCGGCCGTCAGGGGCCGCCACGGCTTGTCGAGGCGGAGCCTGATCGACATGGCCTACTTGCCCTGGAACCTGGCGGTACGCTTCTCTAGCCGCGCCTTCATGCCTTCCTGCGCGTCCTGGCTCTTCATCGCCGCCTGCACCAGCGCATCGACGTCGTCGTGCTTGATGCCGTCGCGGAATTCGAGCTGCTTCACCGTCAACGCCTTCATGGCCTTGAGCGACAACGGCGCGTTGGCGGCCAGCCGGTCGACGACCTTCGAGGCCTCGGCCTCGAGCTGATCGGCCGGCACGCAGCGGGCGATCAGGCCCAGCGCATGCAGC
>JAKFVZ010000221.1 GCA_021732965.1 Reyranella sp. | reverse complement strand
GGTGGCCGCGCAGCGCGGCCTGAAACTGTTCATCGGCGAGGCCAACTGCAATCTCTGCCATCTCGGTCCGCGCTTCACCAATGGCGAGTTCGGCGACATCGGCATCCCGTTCTTCGTGCGGCCCGGAGAGGTCGATCCCGGGCGCCTGGGCGGGCTGGGGCGTCTTGCGGCGAGCCCGTTCAACCTGTTGGGCAAGTACAACGACGACGCGACCGGCAACAACACGCGGCGCACCCGGCACGTCCAGCGCCAGCACACCAACTTCGGCGAGTTCCGCGTGCCCGGCCTGCGCCAGGTCGGACGCGGCGGACCCTATATGCATAACGGCAGCGTGCTGACGCTCGAAGACGTGGTGAAGCACTATTCGGAAGTCAGTCCCGACCGACTGCACAGCGACGGCACACCTCTTGTTCGCCCGCTCGGCCTGACGAAGGACCAAAGCGCCGACCTGATCGCCTTCCTGCGCTCGCTCGATGCTGAGCCGCCCGCGAGAGCGGCGCCGCCACCGCTCTGTCCATAACGTAGCAAGGCGGTTTCAACGGAGCGCGCAACTCCAGTTGCGCTCATGTCCTGTTCATCGAAGAGTTCTGAGCGCCACTGGAGTGGCGCGCTCCAATGATCAGCGGAGCCGCGCGATCGCGCTTTCGAGGATCCAGGCCGCCGCCGCGGCGTCGACGCGCTCGGCGCGCTTGGAGCGGGTCATGTCGTAATCGTCGATCATGCCGCGCGTCACGGCGGCGGTGCTGAGACGCTCGTCCTGGAACACGACCGGCAGGGCAGCGAGAGCGGGCGTGCCGTGGTTCTGGATGTTGGTCACGAACTGGCGCACCGACTGGCAACGCGGCCCCTCCGTGCCGTCCATGTTGAGCGGCAGGCCGACCGCCAGCGCCTTGACCTCATGCTTGCGCGCGAGTTCGTCGAGCGCGGCGAGGTCGGCCGCCAGCTTCGTGCGCTTCAGGGTGGTGAGCGGCGTCGCCAGCATGCGCAGCACATCCGACGTGGCGATGCCGATGGTCTTGGTGCCGAGGTCGAGCGCCATCAGCCTGCCGTCGCGCACCAGGAGGCTCTTCAGTTCGGAGAACTCGACGACAGGCATTCAGGCAATCTTCCCCGTGAGCCAGGTTTCCGCATCGTCGGCAACGCGGTCCCAACCGGGCTGGCCGAGCACCCAATGTCCCTGGCCTTCATACTCGACATGGTCGGAGACGTGGGCGAATCGGCTTGCCGTGCGGCGAACCACGTCGGGCGGCACCAGCCTGTCTTTCTCCGCGCCAGCGAAAAGCAGCGGCACTGTCACCTTCCGCGGATCGACGAAGGCGGCCCTCCTTTTGTCGAGCCATGGCAGGCCGATCTCGAGAAGGGCGCGCCCCGATTCATGGACGAAGCTCGCATGCTCGATCGTGCCGGTGGCGCGATCGGACGTATTGAAGGTGTAGCGCAGCGCTTCACCGAGCGTCGCGCGGTGCGGCTTGCGCCACCAGCCCCAGCGCGCCTGGATACGCGCGAAGGCCATCAGGTTGGAGGGGCGCAGGGCAATCACGCTCGACGGCGGAGCCGGGGTGAGCAGCACGCCGGCGCGGGCAAGGCCCCTGGCGCAGAGAAGCAGAGCGATCAGGCCGCCCATCGAATGGCCGATGACGACCGGCTTCTCGGGAAGAGAGAGAATGGCGGCTTCGAGATCGGCGACGTAATCGAGCAGGCTGGTTTCACCGAGGGCGGCCGGCGGCGAGGCCGGGGGCACGTCGTGGTGTCGCAGATCATATGCAACCGTTTGCCAGCCGCGTCCCTCGAGAAAGGGACGCCAGTGACGCCACACGGCGGACGTTCCCCACATGCCGTGAATCAGGACTGCCAACCGGGCCATCGCCAAGGTTATAAGGCGTGCAACGCACCGGGTCGACATGCGCCCGCAGCAAAGGTGTTCGCACAAGGTGACAGATACTCTCTACGCCCTGCTGGCAATTGCCGTGGTCCTGACCGTCGTCAGCGTGCTTGTGCCGCTCGCCGAACGGTTCAGGCTGCCACACACCGTCCTGCTGGCCATCGCCGGCATGGGCATGGGCTTCCTGGGTTCGTGGATCGTCGCCGGCAACTTCAGGCTGGGGGTCTTTACCGACGCGTTCATCGGCCTCGACAAGCTGGAGGTGGGCACGGAGCTGTTCCTGCCGCTGTTCCTGCCGCCGCTTCTGTTCACCGCCGGCCTCACCATCGACGTGCGACGCCTGATGGACGAGATTCATGCGGTGCTGCTGCTCGCCATCGTGGCGGTGCTCGTCTGCATCGCCTGCGTCGCGGGTGTCGTGCACCTGGCGACCGGCATGGACATCGTCGTTTGCCTGCTGCTGGGGGCCGTGGTCTCGACGACCGATCCGGCGGCCGTCATCGGCATTTTCCGCGACGTCGGCGCGCCGAAGCGGCTGTCGATCCTGGCGGAAGGCGAATCGCTGCTGAACGACGCGGTCGCGATCGCTGCATTCGGCCTGTTCATGGGCATCCTGGTTGCCCGGGCCTCGACCGATGGGGGCGGCATGCCGGCCGATCCGACCTCGGCGGTCGGTGTGTTCCTGCGCGAGTTCGTGGGCGGCCTCGTACTGGGCTTCGCGATGGCGCGCGTGGCCATCATGATCCTGCCGCGACTGGGCGAATCCGATGCGGCCATCGCCTCGGTGACGGTAAGCCTCTGCTATCTCAGCTTCATCATCGCGGATCGCTACATCCACGTCTCCGGCGTGGTCTCGGTCGTGATGGCGGCGCTGACCATCGCGGCCTACGGGCCAACGCATCTCCATCCGAGGCAATGGACCGCGCTGCGACAGGTCTGGGCGCAACTCGAGTTCTGGGCGAACTGCCTCATCTTCGTGCTGGCCTCGATGGTTGCCGCCGACGTGCTGCTGAAGATCACCTGGATCTACGTCTGGGGCGTTCTCGCCGTCGCCATCGGCGCCTTTTCGGCCCGCGCGCTGGTCGTGTTCGGCATGCTGCCGGTGCTTGAGACCTTCAAACTCGTCCAGCCGGTGAACCGCCGCTACAAGGCGATCCTGGTGTGGGGCGGCCTGCGGGGCGCGGTGACGATCGTGCTGGCGATGGTCGCGGCCGGCAACGAACGGCTTCCCGAGCCGATACGCGACTTCATTGCCATCTCGGCGGTGCTGTTCGTGCTGTTCACGCTGTTCGTGAACGCGACCACGCTGGGCCTGGTCATGCACCTGTTCGGGCTGGACAAGCTCAGCCGCCTGGAATTGGCGCTGCGCGATCGGGTCCTGGCGCTCTCGCGCATCAACGTCGAAAAGCATCTCCAGCAGATCATCCGCCAGCACAACGAACGGACCAGCGGCTTTGCCGTGGATCCGGCCTCGGCCGGCGATCCCGCGGTCGAGCCCGTGCCGCCGGAACTGGCGCTCGATCTCGACGAACGGGTGAAGATCGGGCTGGTGACCCTCTGCACGCGCGAAAAGGAGCTGTATCTCGAACTGTTCGAGCAGCAGATCCTGTCGCGCCGCATGGTGGCGGTCCTGGCGGCGAGCGCCGACCGGCTCATCGACACGGTTCGCGACAAGGGCGTCGAGGGATACGAGGAGTGGCTGGAGGAAATCTCGCGCCCGGACCGGGGGTTCCGCTTCGCATTGTGGCTGCATCGGCGCTTCGGCTTCGAGCGCATGCTGACCGATCGGCTGGCCGACCGCTTCGAGATACTGATGGTGTCGCTCAGCGTCCTCAGCGAACTCACGACCTTCAATGCCAATTCGATCGCAGACCTGCTGGGACACGACGCGGAGGCAAGTCTCGCCGCGGTGATCGGCAATCGCCAGCGCGGCGTCGAAGGCGCCCTCAAGGCTTTGTCGCTGCAGTATCCCGGCTATTCCGAGTCGGTGCAGCAGCGCCAGCTCGAGCGCGCCGCCATTCGCTTCGAGGGCGCGGAATACATCCGTCGCCTGCATGAAGGCATCATCAGCCGCGAGGTCTACAACGACCTGCGCGACAAGCTCGCCGAACGGCGCGGGGCGGTGAGCCAGCGTCCGCCGCTCGATCTCGGGCTCGAACTGCAGGCGATGATCGGTCGCGTCTCGCTGTTCGCCGCGCTCGACAAACCCACGATCGTCGAGGTCGGCAAGCGGCTGCGCGCCCTGGTCGCGTTCCCCGGGGAGACGATCATCAAGGTCGGTGGCCCTCCCGATGCCATGTACTTCGTCGCGGCGGGTGAGGTGACGGTTCATACCCGGACGATCGTCGTGACCTTGAAGGAGGGCGATTTCTTCGGCGAGATGGGTCTGCTCAGCGCCCAGCCGCGCAACGCCGACGTGGTGGCGAGCGGCTACACCCACCTGCTGGTGCTGTACCGCGGGGACTTCAACAAGCTGCTGGCCAGCCGTCCCGAGGTGCGGGCCGCCGTCGAGCAGGTTGCCGCACAACGCATCGCGGTGAACCAGGCCGAGGCCGCGTCCTAGGCTGGTTGCTCCTGGGTTACAAAGGCGCTACCAACCGCGCCTAAGATGCTGTTTTAGAGCGGTTTTGGAGTGGTTGGATGTCGCTCGACAAGGACACGGTGGCCCGTATCGCGCGGCTTGCCCGCCTCAAGGTTCCGGATGAAGAACTCGCGCCGTTGGCCGGCGAGCTCTCGGGCATTTTTGCCTGGATCGAGCAACTGAACGAGGTCGACACGAAGAACGTCGAGCCGATGTCGTCGGTCTCGGACGTGACGCTGCCGATGCGTGCGGACAAGGTCACCGACGGTGGCGTCGCGGCCAAGGTTCTGGCCAACGCGCCGGGCGGCGCGGTCTATGTCGATCCCTCGGACAAGAACGCCGGCGGCTTCTTCACCGTGCCGAAAGTGTTGGAGTAGGCCATGGCTGCCCTGACCGATCTCACGATCGCGCAGCTCTCGGCGACGCTTGCGAAGAAAGAGGCCAGCGCCGTCGAAGTGGCGGATGCGCACCTGAAGAAGCTCGACGAGCATCGCGCGCTCAACGCCTTCATCACCGAGACACCGGACAAGGCCCGCGAGATGGCCAGGGCCTCCGACGATCGCCGGGCGAGGGGCGAGGCGGGGTTGCTCGAGGGCGTGCCGCTCGCGATCAAGGACCTGTTCTGTACCGAGGGCGTGCAGACCACTGCGGGGTCGCAAATCCTCAAGGGCTTCGTGCCTCAGTACGAGAGCACGGTGACCGCGAACCTGTGGAAGTCGGGCGCGGTGATGGTCGGCAAGACCAACCTCGACGAATTCGCCATGGGCTCCTCGAACATGACCAGCCATTTTGGCGGTGTCGAGAACCCGTGGAAGCGCAAGGGCGACAACCGCAAGCTGGTGCCGGGCGGCTCGTCCGGTGGGTCGGCAGCCGCCGTCGCGGCCTACATGGTACCGGGCAGCACCGGCACCGACACCGGCGGCTCGATCCGCCAGCCGGCGGCGTTCTGCGGCATCGTCGGCCTGAAGCCGACCTACGGACGCTGCTCGCGCTGGGGCGTCGTTGCCTTCGCCAGCTCGCTCGACCAGCCGGGCCCGTTCGCCCGAACCGTCGAGGACACAGCGCTGATGCTGCAGGCCATGTCGGGCCACGACCCGAAGGATTCGACCTCGGCCCCGCTGCCGGTGCCCGATTTCGCCGCCGCGGCGCGCGATCCCGGCATCAAGGGCATGAAGGTCGGCATCCCCAAGGAGTACCGCGTCGACGGTACGTCCGAGGAGATCGTGGCGCTGTGGGCGAGGGGCATGGACATGCTCAAGGCGGCCGGCGCCGAGCCGGTCGAAGTCTCGCTGCCGCACACCAAGTACGCGCTGCCTGCCTACTACATCGTGGCCCCGGCGGAATGTTCCTCTAACCTGGCGCGTTACGACGGCGTGCGATTCGGGCAGCGCGTCCCGGGCAAGGACCTGACCGAGCTGTACGAGAACACCCGCGGGGCCGGCTTCGGCAAGGAAACGCGCCGGCGCATTCTGATCGGAACCTACGTGCTCTCCGCCGGCTACTACGACGCCTATTACAAGAAGGCGCAGCAGATCAGGGCCCTGATCGCCCGCGACTTCAAGGAAGCGTTCGAGAAGTGCGACGTGCTGCTCACGCCCACCGCGCCCACAGCCGCCTTCGCCGCGGGCGACAAGATGGACGATCCGGTGACCATGTATCTCAACGACATGTTCACCATTCCGGCGTCGATGGCGGGCCTTCCCGGCATCTCGGTGCCGGCGGGCCTGGACAAGGACGGGCTGCCGCTCGGGCTGCAACTGATCGGCCGCGCCTTCGACGAGGAGACGCTGCTGCGCGGCGCGGCCGCGCTGGAGAAGGCTGCCGCGTTCGTTGGGCGGCCGGCCGGATACTAGACCGTGCGGCGACAGCGTCGATCCGGCGCGCCGGATCGCAGGGCGAGCAGCCGGCCCTGTTTCATCTCTCGTAGGCGGCCACTTGCGTTACAATTCCCGAAATTCGGGAGGAAACGAACGTGGCGGATTTCGATCTCGTAGTACGCGGCGGCAACCTGGCTGACGGCACGGGTGCGGCAATTCGTGAGGCGGACGTGGCGGTCAAGGACGGCCGGATTGCCGCCGTCGGCAAGGTGAGCGGGCAGGGTGTTGAGGAGATCGACGGCAGGGGCCTTCTGGTCACGCCCGGCTTCGTCGACATTCATACCCACTATGACGGCCAGGCCACCTGGGATTCCTACCTGCAGCCGTCGAGCTGGCACGGCGTCACCACGGCGGTGATGGGCAATTGCGGTGTCGGCTTCGCGCCGGTGAAGATCGAGGATCGCCAGCGCCTCATCGAATTGATGGAAGGCGTCGAGGATATTCCCGGCGCGGCGCTCGACGAGGGCCTCGACTGGTCTTGGGAATCGTTCGGCCAGTATCTCGACGCGCTCGATGCCAAGCCGCGCGACATGGATCTCGGCGCCCAGCTCCCGCACGGCGCGCTGCGCGTCTTCGTAATGGGCGAGCGCGCCGCTCGACTGGAAGAAGCGACGACGGAAGAGGTGGCGCAGATGCGCGCGCTCACTGCGCAGGCGATGCGCGACGGCGCGCTCGGCTTCTCGACCTCGCGCACGCTCAACCACCGCACGGTGAAGGGCGATCCGACGCCTTCGCTGCGTGCCTCGGAGGAGGAGCTGCTCGGCATCGCGCTCGGCATGAAGGATGCCGGCCGCGGCGTCATCGAGTTCATTTCCGACTTCAACACGCCCAATCCGGAAAGCGAGTTCGAGATGCTCGACCGGCTGCTCGCCGCGTCGGGTCGTCCTTTCTCGGTATCGCTGGCGCAACGCCATTCGCGGCCCGACGGCTGGCGCCGTCTGCTCGGCCTGGTCGAGGGGCTGGTCGCCAAGGGCCACAGCGCCAAGGCGCAGGTCGCGCCGCGGCCGATCGGCGTGCTGCAGGGGCTGCAGGCCAGCCGCATCCCGTTCTCGATGTGCGCCGCCTACAAGGAGATCCAGCACAAGTCGGTCGAGGAGCGGCTTGCGATCATGCGCGATCCGACTTTCCGGGCGCGCATCCTCAAGGAGAGCCAGGAGCCGATGCGCTCGGAGATGGCGGCGCGGCTCACCGACTTCGACCGGATGTTCCCGCTGGGCGATCCGCCGAACTACGAGCCGCCGCAGGAAACCTCGTTCGGTGCCCGCGCCGCGCGCGAAGGCCGCGATCCGCGCGAGCTTATCTACGACTACCTGATCGAAGGCGAGGGCAAGAACTTCATCTTCGCGCCGTTCGCCAACTACGCGGCCTACAATCTCGACTGCTGCAGCGAGATGATGCAGAGCCCCCACACGCTGATCGGCCTCGGCGACGGCGGCGCGCATGTCGGCCTGATTTCCGACGGCTCGTTCCCCACCTATCTCCTGTCCCATTGGGGACGTGATCGCGCTTCGGGCCGGCTCGACGTGAGCTGGCTGGTGAAGCGCCAGACGCTCGATAGTGCCAGGGCCGTGGGTCTCAACGACCGCGGTGTCGTGGCGGTCGGCAAGAAGGCCGACCTCAATGTCATCGACTTCGACAAACTGAGGGTCGAGGCGCCGGTCATGAAGTGGGACCTGCCGGCCGGCGGCAAGCGCCTGCTTCAGCGCGCGACCGGCTACCGGGCGACGATCGTGAACGGGCAGGTCACGTATCGCGACGGCGAGGCGACCGGAGTTCTGCCCGGGCGCCTGGTGCGTGGCGCACGGGCCGGCTTACCGGCCCGTGCGATAGCGGCATCGAGGGCGACTAGTCGCCTTTGATGTCGTTGTCCTTGATGACCTTGAACCAGCGCTCCTGCTCGCTCTTCTGGTAGGCGGCGAACTCCTCGGGCGAGGTCGTCAGGATTTCCATGTTGAACTGGTCGATGAACTTCTGCGTCACATCGGGCGCCATCACGGCCTTCTTGATCTCCGCATGCATGCGGTCGACGATCGGGCGCGGGGTGCCGGTCGGCGCATAGACGCCCCACCAGGAGTAGGACGGGAAGGCTTTGACGCCCTGCTCGATGAGCGTGGGCGTGTCGGGCAGCGCCGGCGTGCGCTTCTCGCCGGTCACGGCCAGCGCCCTGACCTTGTTGGCGCGGATGTGCGGGCTGAAGGACGTCAGGCTGCCGATGGCGACGTCGGTGACGCCGGCCAGGATGTCCTGGTTCATCGGCCCGCCGCCCTTGTAGGGGATCAGGTTGAGGTCGACGCCGTTCTCTTTCTTGATCAGCGTCATCAGCACCAGCGCCTGGCTGGCGCCGAGCACGCCGACATTGACCTTGCCCGGCCGCGCCTTGGCATCGGCGATCACCTCGGCGAAGGTCTTGTAGGGCCGGTCGGGGTGCGCGCAGATCGCCTGCGGTGTGCGTCCGATCAGCATCACATTGAATAGATCCGAGTCCTTGTACGGGAGACCGGAGGCGAAGGCCGGATTGAGGATATGGCTGTCGAAGGTCAGCATCCAGGTCTGGCCGTCGGGCGCCGACTTGGCTGCGATCGCCGAGCCGACAGCGCCGGTGCCGCCAGGCTTGTTGTCGACCAGGATGTTCCAGCCGGTGTTCTCGATCATCTTGGCCTGGATGATGCGCGCCACCGGATCGGTCGAACCGCCCGGCGGGAACGGCACGATGATCTTGAGGGCCCCCTTGGGCCAGTCGGCGGCGCCTTGGGCGCGGGCGAGGGCGGGAGCCCCCAGAGCGGCGGCGGCTGCGCCAGCCAGCAGCGTGCGGCGTTTGAACGTCGTCATGAAATCCTCCCTGCGGATACGTCTTGTTGTGGGTGGAGCCGTGCGGGCGTCCACGCCTTGACCACGCTTTTACTTCAGCGGCTTCGGTATCGGGAAGCGCGATGTTGTGCCGAAAATGTGGCACCGATTTTTTGCCAAGCGGGCCTGTATTGGCTATCTAGCGGCCATGTCGCTGATCAAAGGTGAAACCGGCGAGTGGGAGATCGTCCTGGGGCTGGAAGTCCATGCCCAGGTGATTTCCGACGCCAAGCTCTTCTCCGGCGCGCCGACCGCGTTCGGGGCCGCTCCCAACACCCAGGTGTCGCTGGTCGACGCCGCCATGCCCGGCATGCTGCCCGTGATCAACGAGCGCTGCGTGGAGCAGGCGATCCGGACCGGCCTCGGGCTCAACGCCAAGATCAACCTGCGCTCGATCTTCGACCGGAAGAATTACTTCTATCAGGACCTGCCGCAGGGCTATCAGATCTCGCAGTACAAGGATCCGATCGTGGGCGAGGGCGCGGTCGAGATCGACCTGCCGGACTGCACGACGCGCAGCATCGGCATCGAGCGACTGCACCTGGAGCAGGATGCCGGCAAGAGCCTGCACGACCAGCATCCCAGCCAGACCTATGTGGACCTGAACCGGTCGGGCGTGGCGCTGATGGAGATCGTCAGCAAACCCGACATGCATTCGGCGGACGAGGCGGCGGCCTATCTCACCAAGCTGCGCTCGATCGTGCGCTATCTGGGCACTTGCGACGGCAACATGGACGAGGGGTCCATGCGATGCGACGTCAACGTGTCGGTGCGCAGGCCGGGCGGCGAGCTGGGCACGCGCTGCGAAATCAAGAACGTGAACTCGATCCGCTTCGTGAAGCAGGCGATCGAGTACGAAGCGCGCCGCCAGATCGAGGTGATCGAAGGTGGCGGCACGATCAAGCAGGAAACCCGGAACTTCGATTCGGGCCGCGGCGAGACGCGCTCATCGCGTTCGAAGGAAGACGCGCAGGACTATCGCTACTTCCCCGATCCCGATCTTCTGCCGCTGATCTTCACGCATGAACATGTCGACCAGATCCGCGCGACCCTGCCGGAGCTGCCGGATGCGCGGAAGAACCGCTACATCAAGGATTACGGTCTCTCGGCCTACGATGCCGGCGTG
>JAKFVZ010000231.1 GCA_021732965.1 Reyranella sp. | reverse complement strand
GCGCAACGATCTCGGCGGCAAGATCGATGCGAGCCTCGGCGCCGTCGAATCGCTGCTCGACGCGCTGCTCGACATCTCCAAGCTCGATGCCGGTGCCTTCAAGCCCGAGCGGCGGCCGTTCGCGCTGCAGCCGCTGTTCGAATCGCTGGCGACGGCCTTCGCGCCGATGGCGGCACGGCGCGGCGTCGAACTCGCGGTGGCGCCGACGCGCGCCTTCGTCGACACCGATCCGGCCTTCCTGCGCCGCATCCTGCAGAACCTTCTCTCGAACGCGCTGCGCTACGGGCAGGTCGAGGGACGGCCGGCGCGCGTGCTGCTGGGCTGCCGCCGCGTGGGCGAGGCGTTGCGTATCGAGGTGCGCGACAACGGACCGGGCATCGCGCCCGACAAGCAGGCCGTGATCTTCGATGAGTTCGTGCGGCTGCAGCCCGAGGACGAAGGGCCGCGCGAGGAGCGGGGGCTGGGCCTCGGCCTCGCCATCGTCGATCGCATCGCGCGCATGCTCGACCTGCCGGTCGCGCTTGCCTCGGCACCGGGCCGCGGCTCGACCTTCTCCATCACCGTGCCGCGCGTGGCGGCCGTCGTGACCGCGCCCGTGGCGCCGCCCGTGCAGCCGTCGCTCCCGTCGATCGAGGCCGAGAGCTTCGTGCTCTGCCTCGACAACGAGGCGCGGGTGCGCGAGGCGATGGCGGCGCTGCTGGGCGGCTGGGGCTGCAACGTCGCGACGGCTGCGTCGCAGGCCGAGGCGCTGGACGCGGTGGCGCGCGCCGGGCGCCTGCCCGACCTGGTGCTGGCCGATCTGCATCTCGACGAGGGCGCCGACGGTCTCGACGCCGTGGTCGCGATGCGCGCCGCCTGGGGGCGCGCCGTGCCCGCTGCCCTCGTCACGGCCGACCGCGATCCGACGTTGCGGCTGCGCGCGCGGGCCCAGCAGGTCGAACTGCTGCACAAGCCGGTGAAGCCGGCATCGCTGCGCGCGCTCCTGCGCCTGCGCAGCTCGGCGGCGGGGCGGCTTACGGCATGATTGTCGGGCCTCGAGCGAGCTGGCGACTTTTGTCATCCTGAGCGAAGCGAAGGATCTCACGCCAGCCAAGGAGTGCTTTGATCGCACTGCAAGGTCCTTCGCTGCGCTCAGGACGACAGTTGCCGCCTAACCCCTGATCGTCTCCGTCGCCGGTAACGCGAGGCCGCGTGCCTCGATGACGGCCTGGGTGCGCGAGCGGACGCCGAGCTTGCGCAGGATCACCGTCACGTGCGCCTTTACGGTGGCTTCCCCGACGCCGAGCTTGTGCGCGATCTGCTTGTTCTGGTCGCCCTGCACCATCAGCGCCAGCACACGCCATTGCTGCGGCGTGAGCTGGGCGGCGCGCTGGGCGAAGGTCTCGCCGGTGCTGGCTTCGGGTGGCGCGAAGATCTCGCCGTCGAGGACGGCGCGCACGATCGCGGCGATCTCGTCGAGCGGTGCGGACTTGTCGATGTAGGCCGAGGCGCCGAACTCGTAGGCACGGCGCATCACCGAGGCCTCGCGCGCCGCCGACACGACGACAATGGGCACGGTGGGATGCTCGGCGCGCAGGCGGGCGAGACCGGTGAGCCCGTCCATGCCCGGCATGTCGAGGTCGAGCAGCACCGCATCGGTTTCGGGCTCGCGCTCGAGCGCTGCTTTGGCCTGGTCGAGGGACCCGGCCATGCTGAACTGCGCGCCGGTGAACGCCTGGCCAAGCGCCGACGCCAGCGCGTCGCGAACCATCGGGTGGTCGTCGGCTACCAGGAAGCGCTCGATGTCGGCCATGGGATGAGCGTGACCACCGGGGCCGGCAGAATCAAGCTGCAACGCGGAGATTGGCAAGCAGCGCCTGGCGATCGAGGCGCTTGGGCAGGCGATCGTTGAAGGAGATCAGCCCGAAGGTCACGGCGGCGGCAAGGACCTGGCGCTCCTCTTCCGCGTTCTTCGACCGAGCGGGCACGTGCTCGTGGATCAGCACACCCGTGCGATGACCCAGGGTCTTCAGGTCGGGGCGATGGTCGGAGGCCACGCCGGCGAAGCGGCTGAGCAGAGCCGCATGTCGGTCGCTCCAGCCCTGCGGTCGATGAACCGGGGCGGGATACTCGCCCAGCGCGTCGGCGTAGATCCGCACGAGGGCGGGATCGAGATCGGTCCCGCCGTCGAGAAACGAGCGCACGACCAGCGTCATGTCGGCGGCAATGGCCGCGAAGGCTTCCCAGCGGCAGACCGCGAAGGCGTCGTTGAAAGCCGGATCGCCGAAGGCTGCCTGGCCGAACCAGGCCAGTGTGTTGCGCGAGAATTCATAGGTCGAGCGCTGGGCAACGTACGAAGCCTCGCCGCTGACGAAGCGCGTGAGTTCGCCGCGCGTGCGGACGCGTTGCGGGAAAAGGTAGCGTCGGAGCCCTGCAATCATACTGGGTGTCGTCGGCGGCGCGGCCTGTGAATGGATATTCGACTAAGGTAGGGGGTGTCGTTGCGCTGACAGTGAATCACTCATGCGGTACATTCACGCAGTCTGAGTATTTGAAAAGCAAGAAGCAAGGCGCCCGAACAGACCGGGCGATGGGGAGTGAAGCGTAACGTCGGGCAATCCCGAACTCATCGCGGCGGTAGATGTGCAGCGGCGCCTCCAACGTGTCTTTGGAGGAGCAAGAGAATGGCGGAAAGCAAGCTGACGGTCTCGCAACAGACCGCTTACTGGGAGAAAACGCGCGGGCTGATGCTGGTCATCCTCGCAGCGTGGTTCGTTTTCAGTTTCCTCATCCATTTCTGGGCACCCCAGCTCAACACGATCCGCATCCTGGGATTCCCGCTCGGATACTACATGGCGGCCCAGGGCTCGCTGATCGCCTTCGTCCTGATGTGCGTCTGGAACGCCAAGGCCCAGGACAAGATCGATCACGAATTCGGCGTCCAGGACGAGTGACGGGCTAGGGGGAGAACGACCATGGCAGCCATTCAGGGCGGGTTTCTCGCCAATCTCGGGCGCATCTATGCGCTCTACACCGGAACCTTCATCGGGTTCACGATCTTCATCGGCCTCCTCGAGTTTATGGGCGTGCCGAACCGCATACTCGGCTACCTCTTCATCTTCCTGACCCTCGGCGTCTACGCGCTGATCGGCTGGCTGGCGAGGACGGCCGAGGTCAACGAATACTATGTCGCCGGCCGCTCCGTTCCCGCCTTCTACAACGGCATGGCGACGGGCGCGGACTGGATGAGCGCCGCCTCGTTCATCGGCATGGCGGGCTCGCTCTATTTCGGCGGCTACGGCGGCCTGGCGTTCGTACTGGGTTGGACCGGCGGCTATGTGCTGGTCTCGATCCTGATGGCGCCGTACCTGCGCAAGTTCGGCCAGTTCACCGTGCCGGACTTCTTCAGTGCCCGGTACGGCGGCAACGTCGCCCGCGCCCTCGCGGTCGTCGTGCTGATCACCGCGTCGTTCACCTACGTCGTCGCGCAGATCGTCGGTGTCGGCATCATCACCGCACGCTTCCTCGACATCCCGTTCCAACTGGCCTGCTTCGTCGGTCTGCTCGGCATCCTGCTCTGCTCGATGCTGGGTGGCATGAAGGCGGTGACGTGGACCCAGGTGGCGCAGTACATCATCCTGATCATTGCCTACCTGATCCCGGTCGTCGTGCTGTCGGCCAAGGTCACGGGCATCCCGATCCCGCAGATCATGTACGGCCAGGCGCTCGAGAAGATCGAGGCGCTGGAGAAGACCTTCGGCATCGCACAGCCCTACGCGTCGGCCTTCACCGATGCCAAGGGCGCCTACAGCCCGACGGCGATGTGGAACTTCTTCGCGCTGATCCTCTGCCTGATGGTCGGCACGGCGTCGCTCCCGCACATCCTGATGCGCTACTTCACCACGCCGTCGGTCAAGCAGGCCCGCGACTCGGTGGCGTGGTCGCTGTTCTTCATCTTCCTGCTCTACTTCACGGCGCCGGCCTACGCGGCCTTCGCCAAGCTGGAAGTGTACCAGCACGTGATCGGGCAGCCGATCGCCAGCCTGCCGGCGTGGGTCTCCTCGTGGGGCAGCATCGGCCTCGTCGGCGCCTGCGACGGCGCCAACGCCGCCCAGACCTTCGCGCTGTGCAAGGGCGTCACCGGCAACGGCGACGGCATCCTGCAACTCTCGGAGTTCCGCCTGCACACCGACGCGGTCGTGCTGGCGACGCCGGAAATCGCCGGCCTGCCCTACGTGATCTCCGGCCTGGTTGCGGCCGGCGGTCTTGCCGCCGCGCTCTCGACCGCGGACGGACTGCTGCTCGCGATCGCCAACGCGCTCAGCCACGACATCTACTACAAGATGATCGACCCCAACGCCGACACCAAGCGCCGCCTCGTCATCAGCCGGGTTCTTCTCGGCCTGGTGGCCCTGGTCGCCGCCTACGTGGCGGGCACGTTGGGTGCGGACATCCTGTTCCTGGTGTCCTGGGCCTTCTCGATGGCGGCGGCCGGCCTGTTCGCTGGCCTGGTCCTCGGCATCTGGTGGAAGAGGGCGGGCGATGCGGCCGGCGTCTGGGGCATCATCGTCGGCTTCGGCCTGTGCATGTTCTTCCTGATCGCGACCGAGTTCTACGGGCCGTGGGTCAAGCAGAGCCTGAGCTGGATGGGCGACATCAACATCGTGAAGATCCGCGGTCGCGACGTCGCGTACATCTGGGGCATCAACAACATCTCGGTGGGCATCTTCGGCATCCCGGCGGCCTTCCTCGCCATGCTGGTCGCCGGCTGGGTGAGCAAGCCGGCTTCGGCCGAGATGCAGGACTTCATCGATTCGATCCGGGTACCCGCCGGATCGGTGCGCAACGCCGAAGCGGCACATTGATCGCCGCCGCGACTTGAGGAAGGGTAGGGCGGGGCGCAAGCCTCGCCCTTTCCATTTGGACCCATGAACCAACCCGACTTCTTCTGGGGCTACCTGCCCTTCTGGATCGTGAACTACGGGCTGTCGCTCGTGGCCTGGGCCTGTATCGGGCGCTGGATGCTGTCGTTCTTCGTGCCGGCGCTGCAGCCGCAGAACTACATCTGGCGGTCCTTCGTCTGGCTCACCGCCTGGGCCATCGCCGCCGTGGGCTTCGTCACGCCGGCCTCGCTCGGGCAGCGCTGGCTGCCGCTGATCACGGCGTTCTGGCTGTTCTGGCTGCGCACCGGCTTCTACTTTGCCATGGCGTCGGCCGGCCTCACGCCGCGTCTTGCGGGTGGAGGCTGACGATGCTCCGCCACCAGGTCTTCGCCCTCGTGCTGGGACTGGCCGTGTTCAACGGCATCTTCTCCCCGCTGGTGCACCTCGTCGCCGCCTACAGTCTGATCTGGGCGCCGCCATGGCTGCCCAACGATCCCAGCGTCATGTTCTATTTCTCCAGCCTGATCGTGGCGACGACGACCCTTCTTGCGTCGGGGGTGCCCACCGCCCTGATCGAGCGCGCCGTCCCCGCCGCGCGCGAGGCGCCCGGTCCGAACTGGCTCTGGGCCGCGGTCGCGCTGGTTCTGTGCTTCCCCGCCCTGGTCCGTGTCTTGCTCATGTCAGGTGCTGTGCAATAGGCTGCACCTGGAGGGCCCGATGGATCGGATCGAGTATCTCGCGGACTTCATCGTGCGTCGCGGCTGCGGCTTCGCGCTGCTGGCGATCTGCATGGTCATGCTCGGCCTTTCCTACGACCTGTTGCTCTGCCTGAAGTCGGGAGCGATCCTGGAGGCGCTGCACGGATCGGTGCTCGCCCTGTTCGCGTACAACGCGCCGAAATGGAATCACAAATCGACGGAGCTCTGGGTGCTCCTGAACAAGGGCGCCGACCTGCCGCCGAACTATCCACCCGAGCTGCTGCTCGAGGTGCTGCGCAAGACCTACCTGCGCTACGCGGAGATGGCGGGTGTCGTAACGTTGGCGCTCTGCATCGGCGCGATGATCGTATGGGTCTTCCGCGGCTGACATCGCACGGCTTCTGAAATTCCGCAGACGACATTCGACTTTGGTCTCGCAAGACCTTCGTCCAATTGCACGCGCCCCGCAGCACCAACTAAAGGCGATCCCAAGCAGTCGAGTTCAATTCGATTGTCATAAGGGAGAAACGCCTATGGCCGTAGCTGGCACCGCAGACGATCACGCGCGTCCGATGACGCGCGAAGAGAGGAAGGTGATCATCGCCTCCTCCGTCGGCACCATCTTCGAGTGGTACGATTTCTATCTCGCGGGCTCGCTGGCCGCGAACATCGCCGCCAACTTCTTCGCCGGCGTCAATCCGACAGCGGCCTTCATCTTCACGCTGCTGGGCTTTGCCGCCGGCTTCGCGGTCCGCCCATTCGGCGCGCTGTTCTTCGGCAGCCTGGGCGACCTGATCGGCCGCAAGTACACCTTCCTCGTCACGATGACCCTGATGGGTATCGCGACCTTCGTCGTCGGCCTGCTGCCCGGATATGCCTCGATCGGCATCGCGGCGCCGATCCTGTTCATCGCCTGCCGGCTGCTGCAGGGCCTGGCGCTGGGCGGCGAGTATGGTGGCGCGGCGACCTACGTCGCCGAGCACGCGCCGCAGGGCCGGCGCGGTTTCTACACCTCGTGGATCCAGACGACGGCCACGGTCGGCCTGTTCCTCTCGCTGCTGGTCATCCTCGCGCTGCGCCTGTCGCTGACGCCCGAGCAGTTCGCTGACTGGGGGTGGCGCGTGCCGTTCCTGGTTTCGATCCTGCTACTGGCCGTCTCGATCTGGATCCGCCTGCAGCTCCAGGAATCGCCCGCGTTCCAGCGCATGAAGGCCGAGGGCAAGGGATCCAAGACCCCGCTGCGTGAGGCGTTCGGCGTGTGGAAGAACGCCAAGATCGCGCTCATCGCCCTGTTCGGCGGCACCGCCGGCCAGGCCGCGGTCTGGTACACGGGCCAGTTCTACGCGCTGTTCTTCCTGACCCAGACGCTGAAGCTCGATGGCACGACCTCGAACATCGTGATCGCCGTCGCGCTGGCCATCGGCACGCCGTTCTTCATCTTCTTCGGCTGGCTGTCGGACAAGATCGGCCGCAAGCCGATCATCCTTGCGGGCTGCGCGCTCGCCATGGTGACCTACTTCCCTCTGTTCCACGCGCTTACCAACGCGGTGAACCCGGCGCTCAATGCCGCGATCGAGAAGTCTCCGGTCGTGGTGATCGCTGATCCCAGCGAGTGCTCGTTCCAGTTCAACCCGACGGGCACAGCCTCGTTCACCAGCTCGTGCGACATCGCCAAGTCGTTCCTCGCGCGCAACTCGGTGAACTACTCGAACCAGTCCGCCCCGGCCGGCACCCCGGCGCAGATCAAGATCGGCGACAAGGTGGTGACCTCCTTCGACAAGGCGAAGGCGGGAGCCGAGGGCGCCGCCAAGGAGCGGGCGTTCAACGCTGAAGCGACCGCCGGCATCCGCGCCGCCGGCTATCCGGCGGCGGCTGACAAGACCCAGGTCAACATGCCGATGGTCATCGTCATCCTGACCATCCTCGTCATCTACGTGACGATGGTCTACGGGCCGATCGCGGCCCTGCTGGTCGAGCTGTTCCCGACCCGCATCCGCTACTCCGGCATGTCGCTGCCGTACCATATCGGCAACGGCTGGTTCGGCGGCTTCCTGCCGCCCACTGCCTTCGCCATCGTGGCGGCGACCGGCAACATCTACTCGGGCCTCTGGTACCCGATTGTGGTGGCCGGCATGACCCTGGTGATCGGCCTCCTGTTCATGCCGGAGACCAAGGACCGCGACATCTATGCCGACGACTGACACTCCGTCTGCGAGAAGAAAAGACCGGCGGCCCCGCAAGGGCCGCCGGTTTCTTTTTGAGCTTTTCGGCGGCTTCGTTCAGGATTGCGGCATGAACCTCGACGCCATTGCCATCGGCAAGAACCCGCCCGAAGACGTGAACACCATCATCGAAGTGCCGATCGGCGGCGAGCCGATCAAGTACGAGATGGACAAGGAAGCCGGCACCCTGGTGGTCGACCGCTTCCTCTACACGCCCATGCGCTACCCCGGGAATTACGGCTTCGTGCCGCATACCCTGTCCGACGACGGCGACCCGATCGACGTACTGGTCGCCAACACCCGTCCGATCATCGCCGGCGCCGTGATCAACGTGCGCCCGATCGGCGTGCTGCGCATGGAGGACGACGGCGGCGGTGACGAAAAGATCATCGCGGTGCCGACCTCGAAGGTCACGCAGCGCTACGTCCATGTGAAGAACTACACCGACCTGCCGGAGATCACGCGCCAGCAGATCGAGCACTTCTTCATCCACTACAAGGACCTGGAACCCGGCAAGTGGGTGAAGCTGCTGGGCTGGGGCGACGTCGACGAGGCCCGCCGCCTCATCACCGAGGCTATCGAGCGCGCCAAGAAGAAGCGCTGAATGAGCTGGTAGGCGCTCGCAATAACGCTTCCGGCCATGCGGAAATCGTTGCGCGAATTTCCTCCGATGCCCCGATCCCAAGCTGTTAGACAACGGACGTTTCGAAGCAGACTTGCGTTCCGGGGGAGGCTCGCGTGGTGAAGAGAGAGGCGGGGAATGCCGCGGGCGCTCGCCGGAGCCTGGCGCTTGTCGCGATCGGCGTGGCGAGTTTCGGCCTGTTTTCAGGATCGGCGCGGGCCCAGCTCGCCTTCAAGACCTATCAGTACGGCACCAGCGCCATCACGACGGTCACCGGCATCCGCGGCGACAACATGACAGGCAATTTCTCCTACTCGGGCGGGACGGGCGGCCTGCTGTTCGGCCTGAACTCGGACACCATCTCGCCCTTTCCATACGCGATCGCGGGCAGCAGCTCCAACTATCCAGATGCCACCAGCAGCACGCCTTATGGTCCAAGCTTCGGATCCTCTTCGGGCATCCTGCGCGTGGCCGGGAGCTATATCACCACCGCATCCAATCCCTATGATCTGGGCTATCTGTACGATGCGGCCGCGCTGCCAGGATCGCAGCTCACGACGTTGATCTATCCGGGCGGCGATACCCTCTACACCATCGCCCACAGCACTTTCGGCAACCAGGTCGTCGGCAACTACGACACCAGGTTTGCCACCGGCAACGCCTTCGTCTACGACGTCCCGACCGGCACCTTCACGACCAACAACCGGCCGGGTGCCGTCAGCACCACGGCCTACGGCATCTACGGCAGCAAGATCGCCGGCGGCTTCGCCGATCCGACGCTGCACGGCTACATCTACGATCGGACGACCGGCATCTTCACGACCTACAACGCACCCGGCGCCGTGGTCACGCATTTCGAGGGCATCACCAGCGGCGGCCGGGCCAACACCTATAATCTGGTCGCCGACTCCGTCGACATTAATGGCAATCCGCATGCCTGGGCGGTCCATGTCGATGCGGCGGGCGTGGCCACCTGGACAGAAATCGCGGTGCCGGGTGCCCTGGTGACTTCGGCCAATTCGACCCATGGCGGCAATTTCATCGGGGTCTATGTTGAGAACGGTGTCACCAAGGCATACCTCGTGGAGGTCCCGGGCCTCTACAATCCCGTCACCAATTCGGCGAACCTCGCTTCCGTCGTTCCTGGCGCGGTGGCGATCGACGGCGCGGGCGACGACGTCGTCAACAACGGCTCGATCCAGATGTCGGGCGCCAACGCCATCGGCATCCGCAATGGCATCTTCGGCGTCGTGACCAATTACGGCACGATCGACGTCACAGGCGCGGGCGCCACGGCGGTGCAGATGACGAGCGAGTTCGGCTCGCTGCTGAATTCTGGCACGATCAGCGCCGCGCCGGGCGGCTATGCGATCCGGACCGACGGTACGGCGATGGGCTCGCTCGTCGTCAACAAGGGCATCATCAACGGTCTGGTTTCGATCGCGGCGGGGCCGGATGCCCGCTTCGAGAACAGCGGCTGGATGGGTATCGCCGGCGCCGGCGCCGGTGCGACCCACCAGATCAGCGGCACCTTCGTGCAGACGCCGGTCGGCACGCTGGGCCTGCGCGTCTCGCCGACGATGGCGGACGCCCTCGTCGTGAACGGCACGGCGCGGCTGGCCGGCGGCCTGCAGGTCCTCGCGCAGGGCGGCACCTTTGCACCGCGCTCCACCTATACGATCGCGACGGCGACCGGCGGCCTGAGCGGCGCGTTTCAAACGGTGGCGAGCACCTCGCCATTCCTGATTCCGACCTTGAGCTACGATGCCAACAACGCCTACCTCATGCTGCAGGTCGGCGGCTTCGCGCAGGCGGCGCTGACTCCCAACCAGGCGGCGGTCGGCGTGGTGCTCGATGCGACGGCACCCACCGCGACCGGTGACTACGCCACTGTCGTCAGTGCGCTCGCGGGCCTGTCCGCGCAGCAGGGCCA
>JAKFVZ010000445.1 GCA_021732965.1 Reyranella sp. | reverse complement strand
GCCTTGCCGTCTCGCTTGTGTCGGCCGGCATGGGCGTGGCGCCCATGACCATCTCGCCCTTCGCGCAGTGGCTGATTTCCGCACACGACTGGCGGACCGCGATGTTGACCATCGCCATCGGCGCCTTGGTGCTGCTGATCCCGGCGGCCCTGCTGGTCCGCCGCGCGCCGGAGGTTACGGCGGCGTCGCCCGGAATGCCGGCGGAAGGTGGGGAGGGAATGAAAGTGGGGCAGGCGCTGCGCTCGCCGCAGTTCATCGTCCTGTCGCTCACTTTCTTCTGCTGCTGCGCGGCCCATTCCGGCCCGATCTTCCATACGGTGAGCTATGCGCTCGCCTGCGGCCTGCCCGCCATGACGGCGGTGACGATCTACAGCGTCGAGGGACTGGCGGGGTTGGGCGGCCGCATCCTGTTCGGTCTGCTAGGCGACCGGTACGGCGCGCGCAGGATCGTCGTCATCGGGTTGATGGTCCAGGCAATCGGGGCGGGCAGCTACTACTTCACGCGCGACGCCGGTGAGTTCTATGCCGTCGCGATCCTGTTCGGCATGGCCTATGGCGGCGTCATGCCCCTTTATGCGGTGATCGCCCGCGAATACTTTCCCCTGCGGATCATGGGCACGGTGTTCGGCGGCGCCGCGATGATCTCCAGCCTCGGCATGGCGCTGGGCCCGGCGGTCGGCGGCTGGATCTTCGATACCTTCCACGGATACGGCTACCTCTACATCGCGTCCTTCGGCATCGGCCTCGCCGCCGTGGCCATGGCGCTGGCTTTCCCGCCGTTTCCGTCGCCGCAACGCGGTAGGGAGGCACAGCCGGCATAAAATCTGCGCAGGCAGCGCAACGCCGGGGCCGCTCTCCGAGTTGATCGGATAACGGAACCCGGAGATTTCGATGAAAGTGTCTCTGTCTGCCCTTCTGGTCGCCGCTATCGGTAGCGGCGTCGCCTACGCCCAGCCGCAGCGCTTCAATTCCTACTTCAGCACCATGCAGGAGTCCGGCCCGCCGGTCGCCGGCGGCAACGGCACGACGGTCGGTCCGAACTGGAAGAACCAGGCCACGTCGCCTATGCCCGGCTCCCAGGAAATCAGCGAGCTGCCGCGCTACCCGATCACGGAAGAGCCGATCTGGGTGAAGCCGATGCCCACCAGAAAGCCGCCGCCGCGCGCCCAGCAATAGAGCTAGAATCCTTCCAATGCAGATAGATCAAACACCCGCCTCATCCTGAGGAGCGCCGCGAAGCGGCGCGTCTCGAAGGATGGGCAACAAACGCGGCGCTCGTGCCCATGCTTCGAGACGGCTGCTCCGCAGCCTCCTCAGCATGAGGTTGGTGGTGTGATTCCAGACTACTCGGAAAGACACTAGATGATCGCTTCGCCGTCCTTGAGGAAAGCTTCGAGGGCCTGCTCGTGCGGCGCGAGGTCCAGCCCCTGCGCGGCGATCCAGTCGTCGTTGTAGTAGGTGTGGCCGTAACGCTCGCCGCCATCGCAGATCAGCGACACGAGCGATCCCGTCCGCCCCTCGGACTTCATGCGCGATGTGAGGATGCACAGCGCCACGAAGTTGGTCCCGGTGGAGCCGCCGACCTTCCGTCCGAGCAAACGCGACAGGACCCGCATGCCGGCCAGAGACTGCGCGTCGGGCACACGCATCATGCGATCGATCATGTTGGGCATGAACGAGGGCTCGACCCGCGGGCGGCCGATCCCTTCGATGCGGGAGCCGCGATCGCAGGTCGCTTGCATGTTCCCTTTCGAGAAAGCCTCGAAGAAAGCCGAGAACTCGGGATCGGCCACGCACAGACGCGTCGCGTGGCGCATGTAGCGAATGTAGCGGCCGAGGGTCGCTGTCGTGCCGCCGGTGCCGGCGCTCATCACGATCCAGGTCGGTACGGGATTGGGCTCGCGGCTCATCTGCTCGAAGATCGATTCGGCGATGTTGTTGTTGCCGCGCCAGTCGGTCGCCCGCTCGGCATAGGTGAACTGATCGACGTAGACGCCCTTCAGCTCCGTGGCGAGCTTCTCGGCGGCGGCATAGATGCCGCTTCCATCGGCGATGAGATGGCAGGTGCCGTGTCGCCGCTCGATCTCGGCGATCTTCTCCGCCGAGGTGGAGGCCGACATCACGGCATGGAAGGGCAGGCCGAGCAGTCGCGCGAAGTAGGCTTCGGAAATGGCCGTCGAGCCCGACGAGGCCTCGACGATCGGCGTGTCGTGCCGGATGCGTCCGTTGCAGATGCCGTAGAGGAACAGCGAGCGCGCCAGCCGGTGCTTGAGGCTGCCGGTCGGATGGGTCGATTCGTCCTTGAGATAGACGTCGATCCCGTCGAGCACCGGCAGATCGAGCCGCAGCAGGTGGGTGTCGGCCGAGCGGCGCTGGTCGTTGCGGATCAGCTCCAGCGCGTGGCGGGACCATTCGGCATCGCTGTGACGGGCCACCGCCTCGTCGAGGAGCTGCATATGCGTCATGGTCCGCTCGCCGTTCCCTCGTTTCCTGGCCTCAGCCGCCGATGATCTTCTTCTCGATCATGCAGTGGATGCCCTTGTTGCCGTCGACCGTCTGCGTGACGTGCAAGTCGGCCTGCAGGCTGCAGAGCATGTAGGCGTCCTCGGGCTTGAGGCCGGTCTTGGCGGTGATCAGCCGGATCATGTCGCGCAGCGCTTCCTTGGCGGCGTCGTCGAGATCCTGGTCGAAGCCGTGCGTGATCCAGTGCGTCGCCGTCTCGGCGCGCGGATTGTTGAGCTTCATGCCCTTGTGCAGCGTGAACTTGAAGGTGCCGCTGAGGCTCGTTTCCAGCGCGGTCAGGTTGACCTCGCCGTCTCCCTGCACGCCGTGGCCGTCGCCGGTCGAGAACAGGCCGCCGTCGGCGAAGACGGGGAAGTAGACCGTCGTGCCGACGCGGAAGTGCTTGTTGTCGATGTTGCCGCCGAAGGCGCGCGGCTCGACCGAGCTGCACTGGCCCCATTCCGGCGGCGGGGCGACGCCCATGATGCCGAAGAAGGGCTTGAGCTCGATCTCGGTGCCCCACGGCATGGTGCAGATGCCGCGGTTGGAATCGATCGGGATGTGGGTCAGACGGAAGAAGGGGAAATCTTCCGGCAGGGTGCCCATCAGCGGGCGCTGCACGTTCCAGCCCCAGTTGGTGCGGAACTTGATGTCGAGCACCTCGACCGCGAGCACGTCGCCGCGCTCGGCGCCTTCGACATGCACGGGACCGGTCAGGATATGGCGGCCGATATGCGGCTTCAGCTTGGAAAGAATCTCGCGATGCTCGGGCAGGACGTTGAACGGCTCGCCGGGCAGGATCTCGGCGGCGCCGGAGACGCAGTGGATGGTGGCCGTGTCGCCCGACTTGATGCGAAGCTGCGGCGGAAGCTGGCTGTCGAAGTAGCCCCAGTGGCAGGTCTCGGGCGAAGAATGCAGCTCGTGGTTGGCCATTTCGATCCTCAACTGTAGTGTCCTGCGCCCGAAGCACATACCGTGCCCGGGGAATCATCTCAAATCGGGTCAGAATCTTCCGTGAACTACCGCCATGGTTATCACGCCGGCAACTTTGCCGACCTGCTGAAGCATACCGCTCTCTGCGAATTGCTGCGCCTGCTGACGGCCAAGGACAAGAAGCTCCTCGTGCTCGACACCCACGCCGGTGCCGGCGGTTACGATCTTGCCGGGTCGCAGGCGCGGCGTACCGGAGAAGCGGAGGCGGGCATCGTGCGGCTGATGGCTGAGCCCAGGGCCGGCATGCCGGGCGCGGTCGCGCGCTACCTGGCGGCGGTCCAGGCCTACGATCGCAAGTTCGGTCCAGCCGGCGGCGCGCTCCATCGCTATCCCGGTTCGCCGAGACTGGTGCGGGCGGCCCTGCGGCCGGGCGACCGGTTCATCGCCTGCGAAAGGCATCCCGAGGAGGCGCTGAAACTGAAGCGCGAGTTCGCTGGCGACCGCGCGGTCGAGGTGCGCCAGGCCGATGGCTACCACGCGGTGAAGGAACTGCTGCCGCCGGTCGAGCGCCGCGCGCTGGTGCTGATCGATCCGCCGTTCGAGGCGAACGACGAGTTCGAGGTGCTGACTCGCGCCGTGCGGCACGGGCTGCGCCGCTTCGCGATCGGCTGTTATGCGGTCTGGTACCCGGTCAAGGACGAGGCGCCGGTGGCGACGTTCATCGATTCGCTGGCCGGGGTGAAATACCTCAACATGGAGCTCGACCTCGGGCCGAGCACGCCGGAAGGCAAGCTCGCGATCTGCGGGCTGGTCGTGATCAATCCGCCGTGGAAGTTCGAGGAGGCGATGCGCGAGGCCCTGCCATGGATGGCCGCGCGCCTTGGCGATGGCGTCCGCGCGAACTTCTCCACGTCGCCGGTGAACGCGCCGGCTCAGGCGTGAGGAACAACAAGGAAGCTCACTTCTTTTTCATCTTCTTGTCGGCCGCCTCGGGACGCCAGCCCCAGGCCTCGTAGGCGGCTTCGGCGATCCTCGGATCGAGCGCGTGATCCTCGAGCTTCACGCCGTCGCCCAGCGAATCGGCCACGATCCGCAGGCCCGCCAGCCGGGCATGCATCTTGTCGTCGCTGGCGACGAGGTGCCAGGGCGCATGCTCGGTGTCGGTCTTCTGCAACATGTCCTGGTAGGCATCGAGATACTGCTCGCGCTTGGCGATGTTGCGGAAATCCTCGAGGCCAATCTTGTAGTGTTTGCTGGGCTTGCTCAGACGCTCGATCATGCGCCGCTTCTGCTCCTCGGCACTCACATGCACGAGCAGCTTCACGATTCGCGCCCCGTCGTCGGCAAGTTGGCGCTCGAACTCGTTGATCTCGCGGTAGGCACGCTTCCACGCGGACTTGTCGCAAAAGCCCTCGATGCGCTCGACCAGCACGCGGCCATACCAGGTCCTGTCGAAGATCGCCCAGTTGCCGGGGGCCGGAAGTCGGTTCCAGAAGCGCCAGAGATAGTGCCGGCCCTGTTCCTCGGGAGTCGGTGCGCTGATCCGATGCACCTGCACCGATTTGGGTTCCAGCCCGGCCACCAGGCGCTCGATCAGACCGCCCTTGCCGGCGGCATCCCAGCCGTCGATGCAGATCATCACGCGTCCACCCGTGCGCAGATGGTGGATATGGAGGTCGAGCAGCCGCTGCTGCAGGTCCTTGAGCTGTTTCTCGTAGCTGTCCTTGTCGATTGGACCGTCGATCATCTCGATCTTGTCCAGGCGCGGCCATTTGCCCATCGAATCCTCCAGCCGTGATCGTGACAGCGGGACGACGGCGAGGCAATTGCTCGGAGATTGACAGCGCTAACCTACGCGACGACTAATCATCGCCGATGGCCGAAGCGGAACCCACAATTCGTTACACGGAGCGCGCGGGCAGGCCCGTCGTCGAGGTCGGCGGGACGTGGACCGTCTTCAGCGTGCGCGGCATCCGTGAAAAAGCCGGGAAGGCGCTGAAGGCCGCCGGAGCCGTGGAGAAGGGCAAGCGCACCGTCGACGCGACCGGGCTCGAGCGGGTCGACACCGCCGGCGCGCTGGAAATCCTGGAGCTGGCCGGCGCAGAGGCCGAGGTCGAGACCAAGAACGACGAACAGGCTGCGCTCTTCAAGATCGTTCGCGAAAACATGTGCGAGGCCCACCCCGCTCATCATGTCAACGGACTGGTGCACTGGCTGGACGAGATCGGCCGCGGTTCGATCGACTTCTACAAGCAGGTCATCAATCTCTGCGCCTTCTTCGGCGAAATCCTGGTCGTGGTCATCGAGGCGATCCTGCAGCCCAAGCGGTTCCGGCCCAATGCCGTGATCCAGCAGATGTACGAGGTCTGGATCCGGGCCCTGGTGATCGTGGGCGTGCTCTGCTTCCTGATCGGTGTCGTCATCGCCTACCAGGGCGTCCAGCAGCTCCGCCAATTCGGCGCCGAGACCTTCACCGTCGAGGCGGTTGGCATCGGCATGTTCCGCGAACTTGGGCCGCTGCTCACCGCCATCATCGTCGCCGGCCGTTCGGGCAGCGCCTTCACCGCCCAGATCGGCACGATGCAGGTCAACCAGGAGGTCGATGCGATGCGCACCATCGGCCTCAACCCGGTCGAATGGCTGGTCCTGCCGCGCATCACGGCGCTGCTGATCTCGATGCCGCTGCTGGCCTTCTGGGGCGACATGGCGGGCCTTCTGGGCGGCGCGGTCGCCTGTACCATCTATCTCGACTTCACCTTCGTGCAGTTCTTCGACCGGCTGCGCGACACGGTCGGCGCCTGGCACTTCTACACCGGCATGATCAAGGCGCCCGTGTTCGGCATCGTGATCGCCGTCATCGGCTGCTTCGAGGGCCTGCAGGTGAGAGGCAGTGCCGAGAGCGTCGGCCAGCTGACGACCAAGTCGGTGGTCGAATCTATCTTCTGCGTGATCGTGCTCGACGCGGTCTTCTCGATAATCTTCCTGCTGGCGGGCGTCTGATGGCCGAAGCGGGCCAGGCCAGCACCGAGGATTTACCGCCGAAGGCGCCTTTGGCCGAGGGCGGGCAGATCAGCGATCACCGCGACGGGCGCGATGTCGTGCTGCGCCTGCGCGGCATCCGGACCCAGTTCGGCGACAAGGTGATCCACGACAATCTCGATTTCGACGTATTCCGCGGCGAAATTGTCGGGCTTGTCGGCGGCTCCGGCACCGGCAAGTCGGTGCTGCTGCGGACCATCATCGGCTTGAACCAGGCACGCGAGGGCACGATCGAGATGCTCGGGGTGGACACCAGTACGCTGCATGGCAAGGCCAAGCGCGACATGCTGGCCCGCACCGGCGTCCAGTTCCAGGACGGCGCGCTCTTTTCGTCCCTGACCGTCACCGAGAACATCATCGTGCCGATCCGGGAGCATGCCGAGCTCGAGGACCAGAGCATGCGCGAGATCGCGGCCCTGAAGATCGGCATGGTGGGGCTGCCGGCTGACACCGGGATGAAGAAACCGTCGGAACTTTCCGGCGGCATGCGCAAACGTGCCAGTCTGGCCCGCGCGCTGGCCCTCGACCCCGAACTCCTGTTCCTCGACGAGCCGACGGCCGGTCTCGACCCGATCGGCGCCTCCCATTACGACGAGCTGGTGAAGGGGCTCAGCCACAATCTCGGGCTCACCGTCTTGATGGTTACGCACGATCTCGACAGCCTCAACGCGATTTGCGACCGGATCGCGGTCCTCCTCGACAAGCGCGTCGTGGTAGGTACCATGGCGGAATTGCTGGAATACGATCATCCTTGGGTCCGGGAGTATTTCCACGGACCGAGGGGGCGCGCAGCGCGGCAGGAGCAGAAGTAGCGTCGATGGAAAGAAAATCGCCCTATGTGCTGATCGGCGCGGCGATGATCCTGTTCGTTGCGGCGGTGGCCGGCTTCGTGATCTGGAAGCTGCGCGCCGGCGATCGCACCTCCTATGCCTATTACGACATCTTGTTTTCGGGCGACGTGCAGGGGCTGACCAACGACTCGCCGGTGTTCTATCGCGGCCTCCGCGTGGGACGGGTCGCCAACATCCAGCTCACCTCGCGTGTCGATACCCAGCGCTCGACGGGCCGCGAGCGGCTCACGGAGAAGATCGAGGTCACGGTCGCGGTCGACTGGTCGATCGACATCCGCGACCGATCCTATGCGGTGTTCGAAAAGCCGTTCATCGCCGGCGCGCCCTTCATCCAGATCGTCGGACGTCTCGACGTCGACCAGGTGAAGCCTAAGAAGAAGCTGGGCGACAAGCCCTATCCCGAGATTCGCGAAGGCGCCTCGTTCCTGCAGGCCACCTCGACCTCGGCGCAGGAACTGCTGACCAAGGCGAGCACGACCGTCGATCGCCTGAACGACCTGTTGAGCCCCGACAATATCGGCGCCGTTACCGACTCGCTGAAGAACCTGCAGACCGCGACGAATGCGTTCGCCAAGTCGGACGCTGCGATCCAGACGACGCTGGCCGAGCTGCCGGGCGCGATCGCGGACTTCCGCAAGACGTTCGCCAAGCTGGACAACCTCACCAATTCGTTGACCCTGATCGCCCAGGAAATCGGACCGCAGGATGCCGAGACCCGGAAGGCGTTGGCCGGGAAGGACCCGGGCGAGCTTCGCAAGACGCTGAACGAGACAAGAGCGGCGCTGGCCAACATCAATTCCGCCGCAGGCCAGCTCAGCAAGCTGGTGACGGACAACAGCCGCCCGATCAAGAACTTCACCGAGACCGGCCTGACCGAATTTTCGCTGGCGCTCCGGGACCTGCGCCAGCTCACCGCCAACCTCAACGTCATCGCCACACGGTTGGAGCGGGACCCGGCCAATTTCGTGTTCAGCGGCAAGCAGGGATACACGCCGAAATGATCCGTTGCCTGGCCGCCTGCGCGGCCGCCGTCGCGCTCCTGACCGGCTGTTCCTTCGTCAGTGCCGTCGACTCGGCCGGTGAGCCGACCGATCTCTACACGATCTCGCCCAAGAGCACCTTCGACTCCGATCTGCCGGCCGTTTACTGGCAGCTCGCGGTCGATGCCCCGGTGGCGGCGGCCAACCTCAATACCGGCCGCATCGCCATCGCCATGACGCCGACCTCGACGGATTACTACGCCAAGGTGGCGTGGACCGACCGGGCGCCGCTCATGGTGCAGACGCGCATCGTCGATTCCTTCGAGAACACCCGCAAGATCGTGGCGGTCTCGCGCGAGTCGATCGGCCTGCGCGCCAACTATGTGCTGCAGCCCGACCTGCGGAATTTCGAGGCGATGTACTTCTACGGCCAGCCGCCGATCGTGAAGGTGCGGATCATCGCCAAGCTGGTGCGCATGCCCGACCGCCAGATCATTGGCGTCGCCTCCTTCGAGCGCTGCGTGCGAGCACGCGCCGACAAGGTGCCGAAAGTGGTCGAGGCCTTCGACCAGGCGCTGGGCAGCGTCATCAAGCGGCTGGTCTCGTGGACGCTGAAGACGCCGCCGGCCCGCCCGCCGAGCGAGTCGGCGCCTTACGACATCGAGCGCTATCGCAATCCGGCGAATGCCATCATCGACAGCGAGAACTGCCCCAGGGGCCAGGACGCGTCGATGGTGCCCTACACCGACGAGTAACGCCTTTCTGTCGTCCTGAGCGCAAGCGAAGGACCTGACGGAACGACCAGCAGACTCCGTGGCGAGCGTGAGATCCTTCGCTCCGCTCAGGATGACGAGAGCGGGCGCCTCAGGCGCGCTTTTCCACCATCTTCCAGGCGAGATCGGCCATCGCGCGGGCGCGGTTGCCATACTTGGTCGCCGTTTCCGACGAGGCATTGCCGTCGAGGCCGCGCTTGTAGACGCCCTGCACGATGGCGGCGAGGCGGAACAGGGAAAAGGCCAGGTAGAAGTCCCAGGCCGGCACTTCCGTGCGGCCGGTGCGGCGGGCGTAGGCCGCCAGGTATTCCTGCTCGGTGGGGATGCCGAATTCCCGCAGGTCCTTGCCGGCATAGCCGCCGGAGGCGCCGAAACCCTCGCCGAAATGGTACATCATGCAGTTGTAGCCGAGGTCGGCCAGCGGATGGCCGAGTGTCGACAGTTCCCAGTCGAGCACGGCGATGACGCGCGGCTCGGTCGGATGCACGATCGTGTTGCCGAGGCGATAGTCGCCGTGATTGATGCGCGTCTCGTCGCCCGGCGGGATGTTCTCCGGCAGCCACTTCTTCAGGGCTTCCATCGATTCGATGTCCTCGGTGCGGGCGAGGTCGTACTGGCTGGACCAGCGCGCGAGCTGGCGCTGGATGTACTGGCCCTCGCGACCAAAGTCGCCGAGGCCGACGGCGCGATAGTCGACATTGTGCAGGCGGGCCAGCACGTCGTTCATCGAATCGAAGATCTTGCCGCGGTCGGCCGGGGAGATGCCCGGCATTTTCACGTCGGCGAGAACGCGGCCGGGCAGGAACTGCATGATGTAGAAGGTGGTGCCGATGACCGAATCGTCCTGGCAGAGCGCAT
This sequence comes from Reyranella sp., assembly GCA_021732965.1. Lineage (GTDB taxonomy): Bacteria > Pseudomonadota > Alphaproteobacteria > Reyranellales > Reyranellaceae > Reyranella. The sequence continues at coordinate 408 of JAKFVZ010000445.1, read as the reverse complement.
AGGGCTTGGGCACCGGCACGTCGGTATGGTCGGCCAGCGCCTTGATCACGCGATACTCGCGATCGACCTGGTGGGCCGAGGGCAGCAGCTTGCCCGGCGGCTTCTTGCGCAGGACGTACATGTTCCCACCGCCGTCGGTGACGTGGAAGGTCGGATTGCTCTGCCCGCCCTCGAACTGAAGCACGCTGATCGGGCCGCGAAAGCCCTCGACATTGGCCTTCATGTAGTCGGTGAGCCGGGCCTCGTCGAAGACGTGGGCCTGGCGGACGGGCGTGAGATTGTCGGGCAGATTGGACATGGGATTGTTCTAGAACCGTGGCTGGGGTAATTCGAGACGCGTTTGCGATGGGGTCCGCAGGGCGGTCAATGACGCCGATCAGTTGATGTTGCGCTCCAGGCCTTCCCAAT
>JAKFVZ010000572.1 GCA_021732965.1 Reyranella sp. | reverse complement strand
ACATTAGTGAGGGCGGTCTCTCGGTCATCCTGCGCTCCGACGATTACGAGAGCCTCCATTTCGGCCTCGCCCTCGCGGCGGCCGCGCTGGCCGTGAACAAGCCGGCCGTGCTGTTCTTCACCATGGGTGGGATCCGCGCCCTGCAGGGCTCGCCGCCGGCGCTCCAGGACTGGGATCGCGACGCCGCCAACCGCGCGCGCGGCGTCGGCGACTTCGAGACGCTGCTGCAGGCCTGTGTCGAGCTTGGCGCACGGCTCATCGTGTGCGAAATGGGCCTGCGATCGCTCGACATCGATCGCGCGAGCCTGCGGGCCGACATACCGTTCACGGTGGCCGGCCTCGTCACCTTGCTGGAAGAAACCAAGCCGGGCATGCACCTGGTATCGCTTTGACGCTGTAGGAGACTTCATGACATCCGCCCCCTTCGACGTGCTGGGAATCGGCAACGCCATCGTCGACGTCATCGCTCGTTCCGACGAAGCCTTTCTCGGCCAGCACGGGCTGGTGAAGGGCAGCATGATGCTGATCGACGAGGCACGCGCCGAGCAGCTCTATGACGGGATGGGTCCCGGCATCGAAATGTCCGGCGGCTCCTGCGGCAACACGATGGCCGGCATCGCCTCGTTCGGCGGCAAGGGCGCCTATATCGGCAAGGTGCGCAACGACCAGCTCGGCAAGGTGTTCGGCCACGACCTCAAGGCGACCGGCGTATCCTTTGCGACTCCGGCGGCAACCGAAGGCCCCGCGACGGCGCGCTGCCTGATCCTGGTGACACCGGACGCGCAGCGCACGATGAACACCTATCTCGGCGCCTGCACGGGCCTCGGCCCCCACGACATCGACGCCAAACTCGTCGCCTCGGCCCAGGTCACCTATGTCGAAGGCTATCTGTGGGATGCACCGGCCGCCAAGGAGGCGGTGCTCAAGGCCTTCGACGCCGCGCGCGCCGCCGGCCGCAAGGTCTCGATCACGCTGTCGGATTCCTTCTGCGTCCATCGCTACCGCGAGGAGTTCCGCGACCTGGTCCGCAACAAGGTCGACATCCTGTTCGGCAACGAAGCCGAGATCAAAGCGCTCTACGAGGTCGAGACCTTCGAGGAAGCGCTCGCGGAAGCGCGCAAGGAGGCGAAGATCGCCGCCCTCACGCGCAGCGAGAAGGGCTCGGTGGTGATCAAGGGCAGCGAGACCTACGAGGTGCCGGCCGCGCCGGTTTCGAAGGTCGTCGACACGACCGGCGCCGGCGACCTCTACGCCGCGGGCTTCCTGTTCGGCTTCACGCACGGCAAGCCGCTCGCCGAATGCGCGCGGCTGGGCGGCATCGCCGCCGCCGAGGTCATCTCCCATGTCGGCGCGCGCCCCGAGCAGGCGCTCAAGGGCCTGATTTGAGCGAAGTGTGTCACCTCTCGAGACAGCAGCCCTCTCCGCCCGCGACGCGCTGTCGGATTCACACGTCGTCGTGCACGAGAGTTACCGCGCATCGGTCATGTTCCTCCCCATTCAAATGGGGAGGTGGCGGCGTCTTACGCCGTCGGAGGGGTCAGAAACGGCCCAAAGAGATGACCCCTCCGGCCCTGCGGGCCACCTCCCCATTTGAATGGGGAGGAATATGAGCAGGGCCGGCTGCTGCGCCGAGATGTTTGAACGCGATAGCGCTACGCGGCGGAGAGGGACATGACGGACGCGCCGAGTTCGCCTGAGCGCGGCTGGCGCGAGTCGCTGGCGACCTACCGCCATCCGCGCGTCGTCCAGTTCCTGTTCCTCGGCTTCTCGGCCGGGCTGCCGTTCCTGCTGGTCTTCTCGACGCTCTCGGCGTGGCTGCGCGAGTACGGCATCAGCCGGACCGCGATCGGCTTCATCAGCTGGATCGGCATCACCTACTCCTTCAAGTTCGTCTGGTCGCCGGTCGTCGATCGCGTGCCGCTGCCGTTGCTCACGCGCTGGCTCGGCCGCCGGCGCGCGTGGATGCTGCTCGCCCAGACCGGCATCGCCGGCGGCCTGCTCGCCATGGCCTTCTGCGACCCGCGCACCGACCTGTGGTGGATGGTCGTGTTCGCGCTGGTCGTCGCCTTTTCGTCCGCGACGCAGGATATCGCCCTCGACGCCCTCCGCATCGAGTCGACGGATGCCAGCCTGCAGGGCGCGACGGCCGCGACCTACCAGCTGGGTTATCGCATCGCCGTTCTCGCTGCCGGCGCCGGCGCGCTCTATGTGGCGCAGTTCGTCTCGTGGACCGCCGCCTACCAGACCATGGCAGCGCTCGGGCTCGTCGGCATCGCGACGACCCTCCTGATCTCGGAACCCGAACGGCGCACATCGACCGGCACGACCGGACTCGAAGGCAAGGTTGCCGCCTTCGCCGCCGGTCTCGGATCGATGCCGGACTGGGCGCGCAAGGCGCTGATCTTCGTCTATGGCGCCATCGTCTGCCCGTTCGTCGACTTCTTCGCGCGCTACGGCTGGATGGCTCTCCTGCTGCTGCTGTTCATTGGCCTGTTCAGGCTGTCGGACATCGCCATGGGCGTGATGGCGAACCCGTTCTACATCGACATGGGTTTCAGCAAGGACCAGATCGCCGACGTCTCCAAGATCTACGGGTTCGTCATGACGATCCTGGGCGCGCTGCTCGGCGGCGCCCTGGTCTTCCGCGTCGGGGCGGCGCGCCTGCTGGCGCCGGCGGTGTTCCTGATCGCCGCCAGCAATCTCACCTTCTCGTGGCTCGCCTGGGTCGGCCAGCCCGACCTCATGATCCTCACCATCGCCATCAGTGTCGACAACCTGGTCGGCGGCATGTCGGGCTCCATCTTCATCGCCTTCCTCTCGGGCCTCACCAACACGGCCTATACGGCGACGCAATACGCGCTGTTCACCTCGATCATGACACTGCCCGGCAAGCTGCTGGGCGGCTCCTCGGGCTGGGTCGTCGACAAACTCCAGGAAGAGTTCTCGGCCACACACAAGTTCGGCGGCTACGCGATCTTCTTCGTCTACACCGCCCTGCTCGGCCTGCCGGCGCTGGTGCTGGCGGTGATCGTCCGCCGCTACTTCGCAAAAGAAACCCCTCCTTCCTGATGGAAGGAGGGGTCAGTAAATCGGCTGCGGGTATCGGGGCCGAGCCGGGGAACCGGCCCGTTCCGATGCGGGGCGTGGGGTTGCCGGCGCGGAACGGACAGACCCTGTCTAGGCGCCGGACGCTACAGAACCATTAAGGGCGTTGTGGAAAACCGGGCGCGTCAGCCCGGCGTGGAGTCCAGCGCATAGCCAGCGGCCCGGACGGTGCGGATCACGTCGGCGTGGTTCTCGCTGTTCAGCGCGATGCGCAGGCGGCGGATGTGGACGTCGACGGTGCGGGCCTCGACATAGACGTCCTTGCCCCACACCGAATCGAGGAGCTGCTCGCGCGAGAAGACGCGGCCCGGATGCTCCATGAAATGGCGCAGCAGGCGGAACTCGGTCGGCCCCAGATGCAGCGGCTTGCCGCCTCGGGTCACGCGGTGCGCCACCAGGTCCATCACGATGTCGGCGTAGGACAGGGCCTCGTCGGCCAGCGCCGGACGGATGCGCCGCAGCACCGCGCGGATGCGCGCCACCAGCTCGGTGGGCGAGAAGGGTTTGGGCACATAGTCGTCGGCGCCGGCATCGAGGCCGCGCACGCGATCGCCCTCCTCGCCGCGCGCCGTCAGCATGATGATCGGCACGTTGGCTGTCGACGTCTGCCGGCGCAGCTGGCGGCAGACCTCGATGCCCGACATCAGCGGCAGCATCCAGTCGAGCAGGATGAGGTCGGGCACGTCCTCCTGGACGGAGCGCAGCGCCTCCTCGCCGTCGTAGGCGACCGCGACCTTGAAGCCTGACTGTTCGAGATTGTAGCGCAGCAGCTCGACCAGCGCCGTCTCGTCCTCGACGATGAGCACATGCGGCTTCATCGACGAGGTCTGCGCGTCGCGGCGCGAGGGGCTGGTGGCAGCCATGCTCACGGCGCGGTTCCCGCCGGGGCGTTCGACGTAGCGTACATCGCGGCACTGCCCTTCGGCCGGGCCTCTTCGAAGCCGTGGCCGGTCGTGCGAAAGCTCACAAGTTCGGCGATGTTGGTGACGTGGTCGCCGGCGCGTTCGATGTTCTTGGCCATGAACAGCAGATGCGTGCACGCGGTGATCGTGCGCGGATCCTCCATCATGTAGGTGAGCAGCTCACGGAACAGGCCGGTGTAGACTTGGTCGATCTCCTCGTCGCGCTCCCACACGTCGCGGGCCTTGGCGACGTCTCCCTGCGCGAAGGCGTCGAGCACGTCCTTGAGCGCCGTGCGCACGAGCCGGCCCAGCCGGTCGATGCCCGAGATCGCCGAGGGTGGCGGCGCCATCTGGGTCAGCACGATGCTGCGCTTGGCGGTGTTCTTGGCGTAATCGGCAATGCGCTCGAGGGCCGCCGCGATCTTGATCGACGACAGGATGACGCGCAGGTCGACCGCCATCGGCTGGCGCAGGGCCAGCAGCCGCACGGTCTGTTCCTGCACCGCCTCGTCGAGCGCGTCGACTCGGGGATCCTCGACGATCACCTTCTCGGCAATTTCCGTGTCGCGCTCACGCAGGGCGCGCAGCGACTGCGCGAGCTGGCTCTCGGCCAGGCCGCCCATCTCGCTGATCGTGGCGCTCAGCCGCTCCAGCTCTTCGTCGAACCGCTTGAGGGTATGTTCGGGCATGGTCTGTCCCTTCTTCTCTTTGTCGTGCCGGATCAGCCGAACCGGCCGGTGATGTAGGCCTGGGTGCGCTTGTCGCTGGGCGTGGTGAAGAGCGTCGCCGTCGCGCCGAACTCGACCAGCTCGCCGAGATACATGAAGGCGGTGAAGTCGGAGACGCGGGCAGCCTGCTGCATGTTGTGAGTCACGATCACGATCGTGTAGTCCTGCTTCAGCTCGTCGATCAGTTCCTCGATCTTGGCCGTCGAGATCGGATCGAGCGCCGAGCATGGTTCGTCGAACAGAATGACCTCGGGCTTCACCGCGACGGTGCGGGCGATGCAGAGGCGCTGCTGCTGGCCGCCCGACAGGCTGAGGCCGCTGGCGTTCAGCTTGTCCTTGACCTCGTCCCACAGCGCGCCGCGGCGCAGCGCGTGCTCGACGCGGCCGTCGAGTTCCGACTTAGGCAGGTTTTCATAGAGCCGGACGCCGAAGGCGATATTCTCGTAGATCGTCATCGGGAACGGCGTCGGCTTCTGGAACACCATGCCGATGCGCGCGCGCAGCAGGTTGATGTCCTGGCCTTCGCGCAGGAGGTTGTCACCGTCGAACATGACGTCGCCGGTGGCACGCTGGCCGGGGTACAGGTCGTACATGCGGTTCAGGATGCGCAACAGGGTCGACTTGCCGCAGCCCGAGGGCCCGATGAACGCCGTCGCCTTGTTGGCGTAGAGCGACATTGTGATGCCCTTGAGCGCCCGGCTGTCGCCGTAGAAGAACTCGAGGTTCTTGAGCGTGATCTTGGGCGTCAGCTTCGAAATGTCGAGCTTGGCGTGGCTGGCGATCGGAACGGCGACGTTGGGCGTTTCCGTGGATTGCATGGACATTAGGATTTCCTCGCGGAGGTGAGCGAACGGGCCAGGATGCTGAGCCCCAGCACGGTGACGGTGATCAGGAGTGCGCCGGTCCAGGCAAGCTTCTGCCATTCGGCGTAGGGCGACAGGGCGAACTGGAAGATAACCACCGGCAGGCTGGGCATCGGCGCATTCATGTTCATGCTGAAGAACTGGTTGTTCAGGGCGGTGAACAGCAGCGGCGCCGTCTCGCCGCTGATGCGGGCGATGGCCAGCAGGATGCCGGTGACGATGCCCGCCTGCGCCGCCCGATAGGCGATGCGGACGATCATATGGGCGCGCGGCAAGCCGATCGAGGCAGCCGCCTCGCGCAGCGTGTCGGGTACCAGGGTCAGCATGTCCTCGGTCGTTCGGACGACGACGGGGATCACGATGACCGCGAGGGCGACGGCGCCGGCCCATCCCGAAAAATGGCCCATAGGTGCCACGAGGATCTCGTAGACGAACAGGCCAATCACGATCGACGGCGCGCTGAGCAGGATGTCGTTGATGAAGCGGACCACACTCGACAGCTTGTCGTGACGGCCGTACTCCGCGAGGTAGGTACCGGCAAGCACGCCGATCGGCGTGCCGATTATCACCGCCAGCACGGTCATCACGATGCTGCCCATAATGGCGTTCAGCAGGCCACCGGCAGCACCCGGCGGCGGCGTATTCTCGGTGAATACGGCGAGCGAGAGACCGCCTACGCCCTTATAGAGCAGGACGCCGAGAATGAGGATCAGCCAGCCCAGGCCGAAGATCGTGGCGGCGAACGCCAGTCCCTTGGCGATGGCGTTGCGGCGGCGGCGGCCCGCGTAGAGCGGACTGTCCATGGCGGCTGTCTTGGAGGCAATAGTAGCCATTGTCTTACTTCCCTCCCTGCCGCTGCAGGCGCATCAGCATGTAGCGCGCCATCGCCAACACACAGAATGTGATGAAGAAGAGGATGAGGCCGAGCGCGACCAGCGACGATGTGTAGAGGTCGCCCACCGCTTCGGTGAACTCGTTGGCGATCGATGCGGAGATCGTCGTGCCGGGGGCGAACAGCGACGCCGAGATGTGATGGGCGTTGCCGATCACGAAGGTGACGGCCATCGTCTCGCCCAGCGCGCGACCGAGTCCCAGCATGAAGCCGCCGATGACGCCCACCCGCGTGAAGGGCAGGACGACGTAGCGGAACACTTCCCAGGTCGTGCAGCCGACGCCGTAGGCGGCTTCCTTGAGAACCGGCGGCACCGCGTCGAACACGTCGCGCGAGATCGAGGTCACGAAGGGCAGCACCATGATCGCCAGGATGAGCCCGGCGGTGAACATGCCGATGCCGTAGGGCGGGCCCGCGAAGATCGTCGACAGGACGGGCACATTGGCGAAGGTATTGATGAACAGCGGCTGCACGTGCTCCTGCATGAACGGCGCGAAGACGAACAGGCCCCAGATGCCGTAGATGATGCTGGGGATGCCGGCCAGCAGCTCGATGGCGATGCCGATCGGGCGGCGCAGCACCTTCGGGCAGAGCTCGGTCAGGAAGAAGGCGACCATCAGGCCGACCGGCACCGCGATCAGCATGGCGATGAAGGAAGTGACCAGGGTACCGAAGATCGGCGCCAGGGCGCCGAACCGCTCGGTCACCGGGTTCCACGATTCGTCGAACAGGAAGCCGAAGCCGAACGTGCTGAGCGCCGGAGCCGCGCCGACGATGAGGGCGATGATGACGCCGCTCAGGAGGGCGAGCACCGCCAGCGAAGCGCCGCGCGTCAGCCCGTGGAATATCGTGTCCGTCAATCTCAGGCGTCGGAGCACCGCCGCCCGCGAGGCGGATGCCGCCGCCGGCGCGCTTGCGCCCTTCAATGCAACCTCACTCACGTCGCGCTCCCCCGAAGCCATAAGCCCCCCAAGAAAGAGGGGCGGGTGTCGCCACCCGCCCCGTCACCATCTAGTTCGTCGGCGAGTACAGCGGCTTGCCGCTGGCGTCTTTGATTTCCGCCGCCCACATCTTCATGATGTCGTTGACGACGTTCTGGGGCATCGGCACGTAGTCGAGCGAGTCCGCCATGGCGTCGCCCTTGGTGTAGGCCCAGGCGAAGAACTTCATCGCCTCGGCCGACTCCGCCATCTTCTCCGGCTTCTTGTACATCAGGATCCAGGTCGCGGCCGCCATCGGCCAGGACTTGTCGCCGGGCTGGTTGGCCAGGATCACACCGAAGCCCGGCTTGGAGTTCCAGTCGGCGCTCGCCGCGGCGGCCTGCACCGTGTCCGAGCCCGGAGCGACCGCCTTGCCCGCCTTGTTGATCATCTTGGTGAAGGTCATCTTGTTTTCTTTGGCGTAGGCGTACTCGACGTAGCCGATCGAGCCCTTGGTCTGCGCCACGTTGCCGGCCACGCCTTCGTTGCCCTTGGCGCCGATGCCCACCGGCCACTGCAGCGCCGTGCTCACGCCGACCTTCGTCTTCCAGTCCGGGCTCACCTCGGCCAGGTAGTAGGCGAAGTTGTAGGTCGTGCCCGATCCGTCCGAGCGGCGCACCGGCACGATGGCCTGCTTCGGCAGCTTGAGGCTGGGGTTGAGCTTGGCGATCGCCGCATCGTCCCAGCTCTTGATCTGGCCGAGATAGATGTTTGCCAGCGTCGGCCCGTCGAGCACCAGTTCGCCCGGCTTGACGCCTTCGAGGTTGATGACCGGGGTCACGGAACCCATCACCATCGGAAACTGCACGAGACCCGACTCTTCGAGATCCTTGCCCGTGAGCGGCGCATCGGTGGCGCCGAAGGTTACGGTCTTGGCCTTGATCTGCTTGATGCCGCCGCCCGAGCCGATGGACTGGTAGTTGAGACCGTTGCCGGTCTCCTTCTTGTAGGTGTCGGCCCACTTGGCGTAGATCGGGTAGGGGAAGGTCGCGCCGGCGCCGGAAATGTCGATGGCGTAGGCTGCGGCCGGGGACAGCGCGAAGGCTGTCGCGAGGACGATCTTGGTAAGGTTCACGGGGTTTCTCCTTCGGTGAAATTTCGAAGCGCCCGTCATCTAGGAGCCGTCCGTCTCTCTCCTATGACGGATATATGACAATCCGGTTACACAGACGACCTGTCGCAGGGGACGACATCGGATGCGTCGAAAATAAGCTATGTTCTTCAGTGGGTTAGGATTCGGAGGCCAAGACCGACCGCTGTCACACGAACTTAATGCCGACCCCTCGGAACCGTAACGCAGCGAATGGATGGTGCGCCTCTTTCAAGAGCGCCCCATGTCTCCCGACCCGTCGATCGAGCGCCGCCGCCGATGGCTTTCCGTCCTCGCGAAAGCACACGGCACAAGGCTGCAAGCCCTGTGGCAGGCACTCGGCCCCACTCCCTCCTATATCGTCCTGCGCCGTCCCGAGATCGGGCTGGTCATGGTGCAGGGCCGTATCTCCGGCACCGGCTCACCCTTCTGCACCGGCGAAATGACGGTCACCCGCGCCGCGGTGCGCCTCGACGGTGGCGAGATGGGTTTCGGCTATGTCGGCGGCCGTGATACCCGCCACGCCGAGACCGTCGCCGCGATCGATGCGCTGGGTCAGCGGGCTGACTGGACGGAACGACTCGAAGCCGAACTCGTGACGCCACTCGCCCGCGAGGCCGAAGCCCGGCACCGCCTGATCGCCGCGCGAGCCGCCGCCACCAAGGTCGACTTCTTCACCGTCGCCCGCGAGGCCGGCTCGTGACCAGCCTGCTCGCACCGGGCCTCGCCGATCCGCCGCACGACGCGCAGCGCCTGTTCCGCGGCGTGCTCGACGCCTTCTCCCATCCCGGCCGCATCGTCGAACTGCGCGACGCGCCCGCCGGTCCCGGCACGCTCAGCCCCGCCGCCGTCGCTTTCCTGCTGACCCTCGCCGACCGCGAGACGCCACTCTGGCTGGAGGCTGGCCTCGACAAGCAGGACGTCCGCGACTTCCTGCGCTTCCATGCCGGCGCGCCCTTCGTCCATGCGCGCGAGGCCGCGACATTCGCCGTGATCATCGGCGGTGGCGGCGATCCCTTTGCCGGCTTCGCCATCGGCACCGACACCTATCCCGACCGCGCCGCCACGCTCGTAATCGAAGTGCCGTCGCTCGAAGGTGGTCCCGCCTGCACCTGGCGCGGCCCCGGCATCGACGGCGAGGCGCGCGTCGCCATCGATGGACTCGGAACCAACTTCTGGCCGGCCTGGGCAGCCAACCACGCGCTCTTCCCCTGCGGCGTCGACCTCGTCTTCGCCTCGGGTTCCCGACTTGTCTCGCTGCCGCGCAGCGTCGCCGTGGAGGCCTGACCATGTATGTCGCGGTCAAGGGTGGCGAGACCGCCATCGCCCATTCGCTGGACCTCGTGGCCGACAAGCGCCGCGGCGATCGCGACGTGTCCGAACTTTCGCTGGAGCAGATCGACCAGCAGCTCGGCCTCGCCGTCGATCGCGTGATGACCGAGGGCTCCTGCTACGACCGCGGCCTGGCGGCGCTGGCGATCAAGCAGGCGCGCGGCGATCTCATCGAGGCGATCTTCCTGCTGCGTGCCTACCGCACGACCCTTCCGCGGTTCGGCGCCTCGGAGCCGCTCGACACGAGCCGCATGGTGGCGGAGCGCCGCATCTCCTCGACCTTCAAGGACGTGCCGGGCGGCCAGGTACTGGGACCGACCTACGACTACACCCACCGGCTCCTCGACTTCGCGCTGGCCGCGTCGGGCGAGCGCCCGACGGCGGCCACGGCGCCCGCCGACACCACCGACAGCATGCCCCGCGTCGGCGACATCCTGCAGCGCGACGGCCTGCTC
>JAKFVZ010000785.1 GCA_021732965.1 Reyranella sp. | reverse complement strand
TCGCCGAGGAGATCGGCCGCGCCGCCGCCCCGGTGCCGTTCGACTCTTCGGTCGTGCTGGCGACCGAAGCGCTGAAGCTCGCGGGCTCGGATGCACAGAAGAAAAAGTGGCTGCCCGACCTCGCGTCGGGCCAGGCGATCGGCACCTTGGCCATCGCCGAGGGCGCCCAGCCGCCGAAGCCGCGCAACATCCGCACGATGTTCGGCGGCGGTCGTCTCAACGGCAAGAAGCTGCCGGTGACCGACGGCGAGGCCGCGACCTTCGCGATCGTGCTCGCCAACACCGGCGGCTCGGGCGAACGCGCCGTGTCGCTCGTCCTCGTCGACCTCACGCAGAAGGGCGTCGCGAAGAAGCGCATCGAGACGATCGATCCGGCGCGCAAGCATGCCGAACTCACCTTCACCGATGCCTCGGCCGAGTTGCTGGGCGCCGAGGGCGAGGGCTGGAGCCTGCTGGAACGGCTTTACGATGCCGCGGCGGTCTACTTCGCGTTCGCCCAGGTGGGCGGCGCCGAATCGGCGATGTGGATGGCGCGGGACTACGCGTTGCAGCGCAACGCCTTCGGTCGTGCCATCGGCTCCTACCAGGCGATCAAGCACAAGCTGGCCGACTGCTACGTGAAGCTCGAGCTGGCGCGCTCCAACGCCTATTACGGTGCGATGATGCTGACCGAGGGCGGCGCCGATCTGCCGCTGGCCGCTGCCGCGGCGCGCATCGCCGCGACCGATGCTTATGACTTCGCGGCCAAGGAAAACATCCAGACCCATGGCGGCATCGGATTCACCTGGGAGGCCGACACGCAGTTCCACTACCGGCGCTCGCGCCTGATGGCGCTGTCTCTCGGCGGCCCGATGGCGTGGAAGGACAAGCTGGTGACCCGTCTCGAACAGAAGAACGCGGCCTAGGAGGGAACGATGGATTTCAACGATACCCCCGAAGAAGCCGCCTTCCGCAAGGAAGTGCGCACCTGGCTCGACGCCAATGCCACGCGCAAGAGCGACGACAAGCAGAGCTTCCGCGCCCGCAACGACGATCCCGAGTTGTTGCAGAAGGCCAAGGAATGGCAGGACAAGAAGGCCACGGCCGGTTACGCCCGCCTTACCTGGCCGAAGGAATTCGGCGGCCGCGGTGCCTCGCCGATCCTGCAGGTGATCTACCAGCAGGAAGAAGCGAACTATCTGGTGCCGCTCGGCTTCTTCGACATTGGGCTGGGCATGTGCATCCCGACCATGATGGCCTACGCCAAGCCCGAGCAACTCCAGCGCTACGTGAAGCCGGCGCTGCACGGAAAGGAAGTCTGGTGCCAGCTCTTCTCCGAGCCGGCGGCCGGCTCCGACGTGGCCGGCATTCGCACCAAGGCGGAGCGCGACGGCGATGACTGGATTATCAACGGTCAGAAGGTCTGGACGTCCGGCGCGCACTATTGCGACTTCGGCATCGTCATCACCCGCACCGATCCGAACGTGCCGAAGCATGCCGGCCTCACCATGTTCTTCCTCGACATGAAGAGCCCCGGCGTCGAGGTCCGCCCGATCAAGCAGATGTCGGGCGGCGCCAACTTCAACGAGGTGTTCTTCACCAACGTCCGCGTCCCCGACAGCCAGCGGCTGGGCAAGGTGGGCGAGGGCTGGAAGGCCGCGCTCACGACGCTGATGAACGAGCGTCTCGCGGTCGGCCTGCCGTCGGGCGGCCTCGACATCGACGAGCTGATGGAGCTGGCACGCGAGACCGAGTTGGAAGACGGCGCGGCGATCCGCAACCAGCAGGTCCGCTCGAAGATCGCCGACTGGTACGTCCAGCAGCAAGGCCTGAAACTCACGCGCTACCGCACGCTGACGGCGCTCTCCAAGGGCCAGACGCCGGGTCCGGAATCCTCGATCATCAAGATCGTGGCGGCGCCCAAGATGCAGGACATGGGCGCCTTCGCCATGGAGCTGATGGGCCATGCCGGCATCATGAAGGAGGACGTGCCGTTCGCGGCTGGCTTCCAGGCGCAATGGATCGGCGGCGCGGGTTTCCGAATCGCGGGCGGCACCGACGAGATCCTGCGCAACATCGTAGCCGAGCGCGTGCTGGGACTGCCGGCCGACATTCGTGTCGACAAGGATATTCCGTTTAATCAGCTCGGGAAGAAGTAGGTCGGAGACCCTTCCTCCCCTTCGCGGAGCCCGCGAAGGGGAGGTGCCCTCGTCTTACGAGGGCGGAGGGGTCAAAGCTTCGGCAAGAATTCTTATCCATCCTGCGCGGTGCGGGCTCCCGCGCTTGATTACAAGCGCTGCCGCCCGCTGCACTTAAGCAGCGCTAGCGCTGCTTAAGTGCCCACTCCGTATACTTCTTCGCCTGCGCCTGCGTGTCGGCGTAGTACTTCGCATACTCCGCACCGACCATCGGCTTCAGCGCAAGCCCGACCGCGTCCATCTTCTGCAGCATCTCCGGCGACTTGATCGCCTTCAGGAAGGCGGTCTCGACCACCTTCACGACGTCGGCCGGCGTGCCCTTGGGTGCGCCCACCCCGCGAGTCGAGGAAGAGATCACCGTCGGCAGGCCCAGTTCCTTGGTGCAGGGCACCTGGGGCAGGAACTTGGAGCGCTCGACGTCGGTGACCGCGAGGCCGCGCACCTCGCCGGACTGCACGCGCTTGAAGACGCCGCCGACATTGTCGAAGGCGCAATCGACATGGCCGCCGAGCACGCCTGTGATCTGCTGCGCCCCGCCGTCGAAATGGACGATGCGGAACTCGCACTTGGCGGCCTCCTGGACCATCAGGATGGCGAGATGGTCGTCGCTCAGGATGCCGGTGGTGCAGGCGCTGATCTTGCCGGGCGCCTTGCGGGCCGCCTCCGTCAGGTCGGCTAGCGTCTTGTAGGGACTGTCGCCCTTCACCCAGATCAGGCCGGGATCGAGCACCTGGTTCACGATGGGAATGAAGCTGTCGACGTTGAACGCCGCCTTGCGCTCCGGATCGAGGAGGATGGTGTTTACCGCGGGCAGGTTGAGGAAGCCCAGCGTGTAGCCGTCGGGCCGGGCACGGGCGATCTCGGTGAAGCCGATCTGGCCGCCGGCGCCGCCCTTGTTGACGACGGTGATCGTCTGGCCGAGGTCCTTTTCGGCGGCCGCCGCGAGGATGCGGGCGCCGACATCGGTGCTGCCGCCCGGCGGAAAGGCGACGATCAACTGGACGGCACGGCGCGGGTAGTTCTGCGCGAAAGCGGGGCCGGCCAGGGCCGTGGCGGCCGTGGCGGCGAGCAGGGTGCGGCGACGAATGAGCATTTTTAATCCTCCCTTTGTTTGACGACTGGAACGCGCGTTACTCGATATCGCTCTCCCTGAGCGGCGCCAGCGAGCGCGGCTTGAAGAGCAGGAAGGCGATCACGACCACCGGAATGGCGAGCAGGACGAGGGCGACCGGGCGATCAAGGAAGATGGCGAAGCTGCCGCCCGAGATCTCGAGCGTCGTTCGCAGCGATCTCTCCATCATAGGGCCCAGGATCAGCGCCAGGATCGCCGGTGCGATCGGGAAGTCGAGCTTGCGCAGCAGATAGCCCAGGATCCCGAAGCCCAGCATGACCCAGACATCGAACAGGCTCTGCTTCAGCCCGTAGGCGCCGATCACGCAGAAGATCAGCACGCCCGCGCACATGTAGCTGAATGGGATCTTGAGCAGCTTGGCCCACAGGCCGACCAGCGGCAGGTTGAGGATCAGCAGCAGCGCATTGCCGACGAAGAAGCTGGCGATCACTGTCCACACCAGCGCCGGCTGCTCCTTGAACAGGAAGGGCCCTGGCGTGATGCCGTTCACGATGAAGGCGCCCATCAGCACGGCGATGGTCGGCGAACTGGGAATGCCCAGCGCCAGAAGCGGCACCATCGAGGCGTTGGCGTAGGCGTTGTTGGCCGTCTCGGCCGAGGCCACGCCCTCGATCGCCCCCTTGCCGAAGCGCTCGGGTGTCTTGGAGACGCGCTTTTCCAGCACGTAAGCCATGAAGGTCGGCACGATCGCGCCGACCCCGGGAATGAGCCCCAGCACGAAGCCCACGACCGTACCGCGGCCGATGGCGCCCACGGACTGCCGGCATTCGGCCTTTGTCGGCATCCAGCTCTTAAGCTCGGCCTCGACCATGTGGGTCTGGCGCTTCTCGGCCGCCAGCAGCAGCTCGGCGACGCCGAATAGGCCCATGACCACGGGCACGAAGCCGATGCCGTCATAGAGTTCCTCGACGCCGAAGGTGAAGCGCGGGGCACCGCGCACCGGATCGACGCCGATCATGGCGAACAGCAGGCCGATCACCGTCATGAGCAGGGCCGCCTGCATGTTGTTGCCGGCGAGGCCCACGACGAGGCAGAGGCCGGCCACCATCAGGGCGAAGAACTCCGCCGGCCCGAACTTCAGGGCCAGCGAGGCGAGTGGCATGGCGACCGCGACCAGCGCCACCGTTGCCAGCGTGCCGCCGACGAAGGAGCCGATGGCTGCGATGCCGAGGGCCGATCCGGCGCGGCCCTGCTTGGCCATCTGATGGCCGTCGATGCAGGTCACGACCGAGGCGGCTTCGCCTGGCACGTTGATCAGCACGGAGGTGATGGTGCCGCCGTACATCGCGCCGTAGTAGATGGCACACAGCATGATGATGGCGCCGGTGGCGTCGAGGCTGAAGGTGAGCGGGATCAGGATCGCCGTTCCCGCCGCCGGTCCCAGCCCAGGCAGCACGCCGATCAGCGTGCCCAGCATGCAGCCCGCGAAGGCGTAGAGGAGATAAGCGGGCGTCAGCGCCGCGGCGAAGCCCTGGAGCAGATGGCCGAGGGCTTCCATGCGCTAGATCCCGAACTGGCCGGTCGGCAGGAGGACGTCCAGCCACGTCGTGAAGAGGTAATGGACGCCGAAGCTGCCGAGCAGGGCGAAGACCGCGATGAGCCACCAGCGGCGCTCGCCCAGTGCGATCACCAGCGCGGCGTTGAAGACCAGCATGGCGATGCGGAAGCCCACGAATTCCATGGCGATGGTGACTGCTGCCAGCAGGCCAATGATGGCAAACCAGCGCTTTGCACCCCAGCCATGCGGCAGGATCCGAACCTCTTCGCCCGACGCATCCTGGGCGGCGGCTTGCGGCTCGCGCCAGATCGACACGAACAGGGCGAGGGACAGGACGATGCCGATCAGCGCCAGCCAGAACGGAAAGAAGCCCGGGCCGGGGCCCAGGCGGTCGGTCAGCGACAGCAACAATGATTGCCAGAGTGCGAACAGGCAAAAGGCCAGCATCGCACCCGTCGCGACAAGCCGTCCCTGGCGCATGCCTGGCGGCCCTCCCTATTTTCTTTCCTTGTTCTGGGAGGCAGCATAGCCGCAAACAGCACGGGCGCAACACGCGACCCTCGAGGAGGAAACGAATGAACAGGCTTGACGGCAAGGTGGCATTTCTCTCGGGCGCCGCGCGCGGCATCGGCGGAGAAGCGGCGAAGCTGATGGCGAGCGTCGGCGCGAAAGTGGCGATCGGCGATGTGCTCGAGGAGCGCGGCCGGCAGACGGTGAAGGAGATCGAAGCGGCGGGCGGCCAGGCGATGTTCGTGGCCCTCGACGTGACGCAGGAAGCGAGCTGGAGCGCCGCCATCGATGCGACGGTGAAGAAGTTCGGCGGCCTCGACATCCTGGTGAACAATGCCGGCATCTTCGTCGGCAAGGGCGTCGAGGACGCCTCGATGGACGAGTGGCACAAGCTCGTCGCCGTGAACCTGACGGGCGTCGTGCTGGGCACGCGCATCGCGCTGCCGCATCTCAAGACCAGTGGCGCGAAGAGCGCGCACGGTTCGGCGATCGTCAATCTCGCGTCGGTGGCGGGCCTCGTCGGCTCGCAACTCGATCCGCTCTATTCGCTGACCAAGGGCGGCGTCACGCTGTTCACCAAGTCCACGGCACTGGAGTTCGGCCGCAAGGGCTATCGCATCCGCGTGAACTCGGTGCATCCCGGCGTCATCGACACCGACATGGGGCAGCAGACCTTTACGATGAGGGCCCGGGCGCTCGGCAGCAACGACACCGAGGCGACCCGCAAGACCTCGCTGACCATGCACCCGATCGGCCGGCTCGGCGTCGCCGAGGACATCGCCAAGGGCATCGTGTTCCTGGCGTCGGACGATGCCGGCTTCATGACCGGCTCGGGCCTGGTCGTCGACGGCGGCTATACGGCTCAGTAGTTCAGAAGATCCCGGCGGCGAGGCCGGCGGCCATGGCCGCGCCCAGCTCCTCGCACTGGTCCACGAAGGCCGGTTGCCAGGGGCCCTTGCACAGAAGGGGCTCTTGGACGGCGCGCCAGCGCAGGCCGGTCAGGATCGTCTCGACGCCGCGGCGCGTGCCGGTGCCGTCGCTGCCCGCCCGGATGTAGAGGGCGCAGGGCAGGCCTTGCGTCTTCTCCAGGCAGGCATTGTAGCTGCGGTCGAAGAAGTCCTTCAGGGCACCGCTCATGTAGCCCAGGTTCTCAGGCGTGCCGAGGATCACCGCCTGCGCGGCCAGCACGTCGTCGGGGCCGGCCTGCAGCGGGGCCACGACGCGGACGTCGATCCCCGTTTCGCTGCGCGCGCCGCGTTCCACGGCGTCCCGCAGGGAGAGGGTGTTCTCCGACGGGGCGTGCGCCACAATGAGCAGCCTTTTAGACATGGAGGGGGTTCTACCCCACGCCGACATGCTCAAGAAACTCCTGATCGCCAATCGCGGCGAGATCGCCATCCGCATCGCCCAGGCCGCCGCCGAACTCGGCATCGCCACGGTGGGCGTCCATTCGGAAGACGACGCGACTTCGCTGCATGTCCGCCGTGTCGACGAGGTGCGGCCGCTCAAGGGACGCGGGGCTGCTGCCTATCTCGATATCGCCGGTGTGATCGCGGCCGCGAGGGAGGCCGGCTGCGACGCTGTGCATCCGGGCTACGGCTTCCTTTCCGAGAACGCCGCCTTCGCGAAAGCCTGCGCCGAAGCGGGGATCGTTTTCGTCGGCCCCACGCCCGAGCAACTCGATCTGTTCGGCGACAAGGCCCGCGCCCGCACGCACGCCGGGAAGAACAAGGCGCCGGTCCTGTCCGGCACCGATGGCGCTGTCGACGTGGCAGGCGTTAAGGCCTTCTTCGCCAAGCATCGCAAGGCGGGCATCGTCATCAAGGCGATCGCGGGCGGCGGCGGCCGCGGCATGCGGATCGTCACGGAGGAGGGCGACATCGAGGACGCCTTCGCGCGAGCCTCGGCCGAAGCGCAGGCGGCGTTTGGCAACGGCGCGCTTTATGCTGAGCGGCTGATCGCGCGCGCGCGTCACATCGAGGTGCAGATCGTGGGCGACGGACAGGGCGGCATCGTTGCCCTCGGCGAACGCGAATGCACGATCCAGCGCCGCAGCCAGAAGATCGTCGAGCTGGCGCCCAGTCCCAATCTGGCCGAGCCGATGCGCCGGCAGATCGTCGATTCGGCGGTGACGATGGCCACGGCCGTGAACTATCGCAGCCTCGGTACCTTCGAGTTCCTCGTCGACGATGCGGCCCCGGACTTCTTCTGCTTCATCGAGGCCAATCCGCGTCTCCAGGTCGAGCATACGGTCACCGAGGAAGTGTGGGGTGTCGACCTGGTGAAGACGCAGTTGCGGCTCGCGAGCGGCGCATCGCTCGACGACACCGGCGTCCGGCAGGCCGCACCGCGCGGCCACGCGATCCAGCTCCGGGTGAACATGGAGACCATGACGGCCGACGGATCGGCAAAGCCCGGCGGCGGCACGCTGACCTCGTTCGAGCCGCCTTCGGGACCGGGCATCCGCGTCGACACCTATGGCTATGCGGGTTATCGCACCAATCCCAATTTCGATTCGCTGCTGGCGAAGGTGATCGTGCATGCGCCGTCGCCCGATTTCGGCGACGCGCTGCAACGCGCCGAGCGCGCGCTTGCTGCTTTCCGTCTGGAAGGCGCGCCGTCGAACATCGCCTTCCTGCGGGCGCTGATCGCTCATCCCGATTTCCGCAGCGACAAGGTGCATACGCGCTTTGTCGATGACCAGGCGGCTTCCCTGATCGAGACGGCGAGCAAGCTGAAAGCCGGCCTTTACTTCGAGGGTGCGGCGCCTGTGGCCGGGGGCGTGCGCCAGGCCGGTGCGCGTGTCGACAGCGTCGACCCGCTGGCGGTACTTGCCTTCGGCAAGGCAAAAGCCGAGATGGTGTCGGCCGGTGTCGCCGACGATGCGCCCGAGGGGACGGTCGCGGTGCCGGCGCCGATGCAGGGCACGATCGTCAGCCTCTCCGTGGCCGAGGGCGACGCGGTGGCGGCGGGCCAGGCGCTGCTGGTCATGGATGCGATGAAGATGCAGCACGAGATCCGCAGCCCGGCGCGCGGATACGTGCGGCGCATCGCCGTCGAAGCCGGCGAGACGGTGTATGAGGGCCATTCGCTGCTGTTCGTCGAAGAGGCCGATGTCGAGGTGAAGGGCGCGGCGGTCGAGGAGACGATCGACCTCGACCATATCCGGCCCGATCTCGCGGAGTATTTCGAGCGCCGGGCGATGACGCTCGACGGCAAGCGGCCTGACTCGGTCGCGCGGCGGCGCAAGACCAATCAGCGCACCGCCCGCGAGAACCTGGACGATTTGGTCGATCCCAACAGCTTCGTGGAGTACGGCGCCTTCGCGATCGCGAGCCAGCGCACGCGCCGCACGGTCGAGGACCTGATCGAGAAGACGCCGGCCGACGGCCTGATCACCGGCATCGGGCGGGTGAACGGCTCGCTGTTCGGGCCCGAGCGCAGCCGGGTAGCCGTCGCGCACTACGACTACACGGTGCTGGCCGGTACGCAGGGCAAGAACAATCATCACAAGAAGGACCGGCTGTTCGAGATCGTCGAGCAGCAGCGCATCCCGCTGGTCTTCTTCACCGAGGGCGGCGGTGGCCGGCCGGGCGACATCGACGTGCAGTCGGTGGCGGGCCTCAACACGATGGCCTTTCACATCTTCGGCCGTCTGAGTGGCACCGCGCCGCTGGTCGGCATCAACTCGGGCCGCTGCTTCGCCGGCAACGCCGCGATCCTGGGCTGCTGCGACGTCGTCATCGCCACGAAGAACTCGACGATCGGCATGGGCGGCCCGGCGATGATCGAGGGCGGCAATCTCGGCGTCTTCTCGCCCGAGGAAGTCGGTCCGATGGACGTGCAGGTCCCCAACGGCGTGGTCGACATCGCCGTCGAGGACGAGGCCGAGGCGGTCGCCGTCGCCAAGAAGTACCTGTCGTACTTCCAGGGCGCGTTGCCGGAATGGCGGGCGGCCGACCAGCGGCTGCTGCGGCGCGCGATCCCGGAGAACCGGCTGCGCGTCTACGACGTGCGCGACGTCATCGCGACCTTGTGCGACGAGGGCTCGGTGCTGGAAGTGCGCCGTGCTTTCGGCCCTGGCATGGTGACGGCCTTCGGCCGGGTCGAGGGCAAGCCCTTCGGCATCGTGGCCAACAATCCGGTGCATCTGGCGGGCGCCATCGACAGCGACGGTTCGGACAAGGCGGCGCGCTTCCTGCAGCTCTGCGATGCTTTCGACATGCCGATCCTTTTCCTGTGCGACACGCCGGGCATGATGGTCGGGCCGGAAATCGAGAAGACCGCCCTGGTGCGGCACTGCTCGCGCCTGTTCGTGACCGGCGCCAACCTCACCGTGCCCTTCGGCACGATCGTGCTGCGCAAAGCCTATGGGCTGGGCGCGCAGGCGATGGCCGGCGGTTCCTTCCACGCTCCGGCCTTCACAGTCTCCTGGCCGACCGGCGAGTTCGGCGGCATGGGCCTGGAAGGCGCGGTGAAGCTCGGCTTCCGCAAGGAGCTGGAAGCGGTGAGCGACCCCAACGAGCGGCGTGCGCTGTTCGACAAGATGGTCGCGGCAGCCTATGCGCGCGGCAGGGCGCTCAGCACCGCGACCTACTTCGAGGTCGACGAGGTGATCGATCCCGCCGATTCGCGACGCTGGATCGCGACCGCGCTGCTCGAGGCCAAGCCGCGGCCGGCGCATAGCCACAAGAAACGGCCGAACATCGATACCTGGTGACGATGGTTCGACTCATGAACCTCATCCTGAGGAGCCGCGCGGAGCGCGGCGTCTCGAAGGATGGGCAACGGATGTGGTGCGCGTGCCCATGCTTCGAGACGGCTGCTGCGCAGCCTCCTCAGCATGAGGTCGGTGGGTGAGTTTCAGAGAAATGTCTTGAAGAAAAAGGCCCCTCGATGAGGGGCCTTTCCTTCTACTGGGCGATCCAGAAGGTGTCGGGCTGGTAGAGTCCGATGTAACCGCCCGGATCCCAGGCGTAGTAGGCTTCCTTCGGCACATTGCGGATCTTCGGGCCGACGACGACCGGCTGGCGGATCCCGTTGACCGTGCC